>CAIYYO010000080.1 GCA_903930485.1 Methanobacteriota archaeon | reverse complement strand
TGCGACACGTCGACGGGATTATGCAAAGACTCCGGAGGAGGCACGCGCTGCGACCAAGTCTGCGCAACATCGGGATACAAATACTACAACTGCGACTACAGCACATGCCAGTCGCCGTTCGTCCCGCAAAGCGGCTCATGCGCAGGACTCGGAAGCGGATCACAATGCTGCTGCGGCAACTCAGGAGGGGGAAGCAGCGGATGCTACATGACGACGGACGTCAATACCGGGCAGCCCTGCTGCGTCGATGCCACCTGCGCTTTGGGGAAATGCTGGCTGAACCGTAATTGCAACATCTACGGGTCATGCACGGGCGGAGGAGGCGGAAACTGCGACGACAATAAGAAGGACGTGAACGGAATCCGCTGCTGCGTGGACGACACGAGCACGCCCGGATTCTGCTACAAGAACAGATACTGCTTAGCTACCGCAGGCGGGAGACGCTGTGTGAATTACTGAAAATGGAACGAAAGATGAAACCACTAAAAGGAGGCAAAGAGGCAAGAATGCTGCCCGTTATCCTCTTAGCCGTTTTTCTGCTCGCGCCCCTGGCATTTCCATTGACCGAGGCCCCTTTGGGGGCGAACCAGGAAGCGACTGGACAGATAGGCACCGACGCCTCCAAACAGACGAAAGTGGAAGAGGTAAAGACAAACGATACAACGCCCGGCGCGCTGCAGGGACAAACAGGAAAGATCAATGAAAATGCGGCCATCCAGACGAAGAGAACCGCATCGACAACCACCCAGGAAGGCTATCCGACAACTGTTTCAGGTCAATTACCCAAACCAGTGGAGTCGAGGCTGAACACCCAGACACCGACCTCGGCGGCTTCCAAACAGTCCGGAAGCCTTCAGACCCGGACCGCACCAGGCGAAATCGCGAGGATGTCCTCAAACCCCGCACCGACAGGCCAGGGAGAGATCAAGAAAACAACAGGGAAGCAGACCCCAGCGACGACACAATTGGCCGAAGGCCAGAAAAAAACCGGAACGATCGCGCCGCCCGCGAATAATCAAAACAATCTCATAATACTCGGGGTGCTGCTCGTCGCCTTTGTGCTGGCATTGGCTTACGCTTTCCACAGCAAGAAGGCTCAGGGAGAAGCGGCCGGTGACGACAAACTGATGCAGAAGCGCATAGAGAGCAAAGGCAAAAGACTGTCTTAGCGCCCGTCTGCCTTTTTTCTTGTTCTTGTCTTTTTCTTTTTTATTCTAAATAACGTAAAACAATAATTAGACAAAAGGATTTTTGCCTGAGGTACACAAAATGCTGAAAGACTTGCCGACGATGAACGATTACGACTTTAATGGAAAGACCGTGCTTTTAAGGATAGACATAAACACGCCGATGGATCCCAAGACCAATGAGCCGCTGGACGACAGGAGGTTCCGGTCGCACAAGGACACCATCGAAGAGTTGGTTAAAAAGAAGGCCCGCATAGTCGTGATGGCCCACCAGGGAAGGCCGGGTGACCCGGATTTCACGACCCTCGAGACCCACGCCAAAAAGCTTGCCGAGATCACCGGCTATAAAGTGAAATACGTCGACAGCATCTTCTCTTCGTACGCGCTGAACGAGATAAAGAAAATGACATACGGCGACATCATACTCCTTGAGAACGTCAGGTTCTATTCAGAAGAGAATCTTGATAGACCAGCCGACGCCCAGGCTACGACGATACTTGTGCAGAAACTGAAGACCGTCGCAGACGTGTACGTGGACGACGCATTCTCGACGGCCCACAGAAGCCAGCCCACCCTTGTCGGATTCCCAGTCGTCATGCCGTCGGTCGCGGGAAGGCTGATGGAGAAAGAGATCAGGACCATCGACGACGTCCTGAAGAAGCCTAAAAAGCCAGTCGCCTTCATACTCGGAGGGACCAAGGCAGACGACTCCTTCAAAGCGATACAGAAAGCCCTCGAGAACGGGATTGACTACATCTTAACCGGCGGCCTCGTCGCAAATATATTCCTGGCTGCCAAGAACTACCGGATAGGAGACCCGAATATCGAATTCATCCGCGGTAAAAAGATGGTCGAACAAATAGACTTCGCAAAAGAGCTCCTGGCCAAGTACGAAGACAAGATAATACTTCCCATAGACTTGGCAGTAGATCAGAACGGCATAAGGACGGAGATAATGGTCAGCAGCCTCCCCACAAGGTTCATGATAAAAGACATAGGAAGCCAGACCATCGACAAATACAAGGAGATAATCAGAAAATGCGGCACCATATACGCCAAAGGAGCCCTCGGCCTCTTCGAAGACAAGAACTACGCCATCGGAACGATAGAAGTGATGAAGGAAGTCGCGAATTCCAAGGCATACGCCATCGTCGGCGGAGGACACCTTGTAGCAGCAGCCCGCGACCTCAACCTTGAAGACAAGATAACCCACATAAGCAGCGGCGGAGGCGCGTCGATCAGCCTGCTCGCGGGATACAAGCTTCCGGCCGTGGAGATACTGCGCAGGAAAGCATGAGCAAAGGCAGGCCCTTCGAGCTGGTGCTCATGGTCTTTTCTGGCGACCGGGGCCTTGGGGCTATTGAATGAACTTTATTTCGGCAGAGGTCAGGGGGACTTGCGCATACCATTATTTCGGGTATACTGCCTCGTTCACCCTGTCCTTGCATATGCGCTGTGGTCGCTGAATAAATTAGCCCTGAAGGCCGAGAGACTGCTCACGGCGCTATTCATCGCCGCCTCGCTCTTCTTATACGGAATGCTGAATCCGGCCATGCTGATAATCAGTACAGTATTATACGTCTACTGCTGCCCATATTCATTCAGGCCCGACGTGAAAAAAGCGTTTGAATAGAAATCAAAAACATATTTCTATCTTTTCCCTTGATTCTTCAATATCTTTAAGCCGAAGAATAGGACGATCAATAAGACCAACACGACGAGGATTATGTAAAAAGAGGATGCAGATGAACCGACATTGTTCGTTGGAACGGTCGTCGAAACATGCCCTTTCTCATTTGTCGTAACTGTAGCCGCCGTTTCGTTTTCTAAGTCGCCCCAGTATTTGTACTTTATAGTCTTGGGACCTACCGGACAGTCCTTAGGGCAGTTTTGATAATTTTCGCCTACAGTACATGAGCCGTCGCCGCACCTTCCTTCTGCAACGTTCAAATCCATGAGGCCGCTTACTTCCCGGCTGCTGCCGTCAGGCAGGATGCACAAGAGGCATCGAGCATTCGGACTATCCACGCCGCATTCACGTCCGGTTCCGGCCTTTTGTTTATAGCCCTTACTCGCACAGTAGCTGTAATCGGTCCCGCATTTTCCCTGGAGGAAATCCCATGCATTGCACTCTACCGAGCCGGAAATTCTGCAGGATCCTACCGTCCCTTCCGGAGTCTCCCTTGTCTCATAGGTGTATCCGAGGGATTGACAATAAACGGCCGAGGGGTTCCGTAAAGCATACGCCGGAATCGCCCATAGTGAGAGTGACAAAAGCAAAGCCAATAACAAAATTCCGTTTGTTTTCATTTTTTTAAGGAGCTATTATCCCTACAGGGCCGTCAGGCACGTAGAGCCCAGCCGCGCCCTCAACTATGTCGCTGCATTTAAAACCGGTATAAGGTATGTATCCGTATCCGCCCTCATTGTACACTCCGCAATACTGATCCACGCCGTTAAAGATGCCCCAGCTGTTTTTGATTATCCAGCAGCCCTTTGACCCGTAGTTATTCTGGCATATGCTGCTGTCGTCGTCATAAGCTATCAGAGTAATGCAATGCATCCAGGCATTGGAACACACTGCTATCGGGCCCCCGCATATCAAACGGCCTTTGGCCGCATCAACGGTGCCGGGCCTCTCTTCCGAAGACACCTTCCAGCCGTTCTTATTCCAAGCGCATTTCTGCGAGCATGAAATATCCTGGGCTTTATAGGGGAAACATGTTTCATCGCATACCGTCGAAGTCTTCAAGTATGTATACACCCTTGAAGAGAAGCCCCCGTCGCATCCGTGTTCGGTATTGTCGCACGAGACGATGTCCTGCTCGGACAGATCGATGTCTGTAGACTTATTCTGTTCGAAATTATATGTCCCCTCCATGGCGCCGATGGCTCCGAAAGCCCAGCACGAGCCGCATTGTCCCTGGTCTCTCACGGGAGTTATGTAGTTCACTCCGTTGACGTTGCGCAGGTCCCATTTCGCAGGCAGTTTGCCGTTTTGCTTGTAATCGTCGCACGCGCTCATAGTGGTCGAGGTCGTGGAGGTCGTAGTCGTGGTAGACGTTGAAGAAGATGATGTCGTAGTGGTCGAGCCGCCTTCCTGTGTCGTTGTCGTAGCCCCTGTCAAGGTGGTTTCGGCCGTCGTGGTGGTCGTGCCTACAGTAGAAGTAGTGGTGGTCACGGACGAGGTCGTAGTCGTTTCCGCCGTACTGGTTGTGGAAGTGGACGGACCTGTTGTCGTCGTCCCGGACGTAGTCGTGGTCGTGCCGCCTCTGCATTTGACCCAGCAATCCGCTTCACAGCAGCAGGGGCTATTTGGGTTGTTCTCGGAAAGCCTCCAGAAAGGCCAGCCAATGGAGTCGCAGAAACCGTCCCCACACGTCCAGGGAACAGGAGTACCGTCAGGGAACGCGCAACTGCCGGACGGGAGCGTCGTAGTGGTGACCGCAGTCGTTGTCGTCCCGCTCTGAGTCGTCGTAGTCGTCCCTCCGTTGCATTTAATCCAACAGTCTGCCTCGCAACAGCAGGGACTATTAGGATTATTCTCCGAAAGCCTCCAGAAAGGCCACGGCAGGATATCGCATTCGCCGTCTCCGCACTGCCAGGGAACCGGGCTGCCGTCAGGGAAGGTACAACTGCCTGAAGGACTCGTCGTGGTAGTGGCTCCCGTTGTCGTGGTGCCTCCCGATGTCGTAGTAGTGACGTTATTACATTGAACTCCGCAGTCCTGAGAGCAGCAGCAGGGGCTGTTTTCGTCTCCTTCCCCCCATTCGCACATTCCGTCCCCGCAAGTATACCGGCTGCAATCAACGTCGACGCATGTGCCTCCCCTGCAGGTCTTATACTCGTAGCAGTAACCCCTCTGGACCGTCCTGTCGACGCAGCAGGGTAAATAGTCTATGCTCGTCGCCATATAACAATAAGACCAGCGGCTTCCAAACCTTGCATTAGCGCGAGTCAATATCGATTCAATGGATTCCCCGGAACTCGGACCCTTGTCCCAGAGGTTTTCAGACAAGGCCGTTTCATCGTTGGAAAGATAATACAAAACGACATCGTTCAACTCCTTCTGGCTGAACTTTTTCCCGCCGGAGACCACATCCCCGTAGACCACGAAATACGCGTCAACGTAATCCGACCCGGTAATGGACTTGGATTCATAGGGCAACGCCGGACCAGCGCCCGCTTCATTAGATGCGATCTGAGAAGCGCCGTAAGAGAGGCATGAAAGCAGAATAAGAAAAAACAGTGGAAAAAAAACATGCTTGACCATTTAGATCACACTATAAGTATTTTACTGCTCCCAGTATAAAAAGGTTTTAGGCATTTTTAGATTAACAAAAAAAGCGTGATTTAAATCCATAAGACCAGATATATCTTACTTTAATTGCTTAATCTAATACACGGTGCAAAGATGTTCAAAATAGGAGAAGCGCTCGTAGGAAAAAACAGTGAAGTAGCTCACGTCGACTTATTGATAGGCGAACGGGAAGGCGTAATCGGCCAGGCTTTTGCGAACGGGATAACCAACCTTTCCGTGGGGCATACGCCTCTTATCTCGGTCATCCGGCCCAACCTCCCGTGCAAGCCATATACGCTCATCGTCCCCAAGGTGACCGTCGGCCACATGGAAGACGCGACAAAGATATTCGGCCCGGCACAGGCGGCAGTCGCCAAAGCCATAGCAGACTCGGTCGAAGAAGGCATCATCCCCAAAGACAAGGTCGACGAATGGGTAGTCATCGTCTCAGTCTTCATACATCCTGAGGCAAAAGATTATCGGAAGATTTTCCAATATAATTACGGGGCAACCAAATTGGCACTCAAAAGGGCATTAGGCGACCAGCCGTCGCTTGAAAAAGTGATGTTCGAAAAAGACCGCGCGATCCACCCGATAATGGGCTTCAGGGTCCCGAGGCTTCCTAAATGGAACGCGCCGTACTTGCAAATCGCTCTCGACGCGCCGGACATCGATAAGGCAAAAAAAGTTCTGGAAGACCTGCCTATGAGCGACAAGATAATCCTTGAAGCCGGCACGCCCCTGATAAAGAAATACGGCGTAAGAGTCATATCCGAGCTTAGAACCGTAGCAAAAGACGCCTTCATAATCGCTGACCTGAAGACCCTTGACGTCGGACAGGTCGAAGTGGACATGGCGTTCGACGAAACAGCCGACGCAGTCGTCGCATCCGGCCTTGCCACCGTCGAAGTCTTGGACAAATTCATCTACGAAGCAAAAAGGCTCGGCATATATGCTGTGGTGGACACAATGAACGTCCCGGACCCGGTAAAAATGCTTACAGGCCTGAAGGAACCGCCGGAGATCGTCATCCTGCATAGGAGCGTCGACTCGGAGAAGAAAGAAAAGCACCGCTTCGAGTGGATAAGCAAGATCAAGAAGGAGTTCCCGAACGTTTTGATATCCGTCGCTGGGGGGATTGAGCCGGACACCGCGCCTGCGGCATTGAAGGAGGGGGCGGACATCATAATAGTCGGAAGATTCATCACCCAATCGAAAGACATTGAGAGGTCGACGGAATTATTCGTGAACCTGCTCGGGGAAGACATAGACTTGAAGAGAGTGCACGTCGAGTAGAAAACGTCTACTCCGGCATATTTTCTTCAATATTTCCTTCAGGAGCCGGTTCAGGGAGGGGGTCTTCTTTAAGCAGCTCAGGAGGGATCTTATCCCTTATTTCTTTCATGTCCTGTATCTGGAAATAGTCCTTGAATTTGTTCGTAACAGTTATGACCTTTGTCCTGCTGCTCTTATGGGTCTCGATAAGCTCGGCCTCCTTAAGCTTCTTGATGTATTTATAGGCTCCGTTGCCTCTCTGCTTAATGATCTCCGACTGCTTTATAGGCTGAGAATATGCTATCAACGCCAG
>CAIYYO010000079.1 GCA_903930485.1 Methanobacteriota archaeon | reverse complement strand
GGTTGAATTCTTTCCCGGAGGAGAAGATAATCGGGGAGGTGAGGAATGCTGTGAACGACGGCGTACTCGAAATATGGCTGACGTCTCAGGATACCGGAGCGTATGGATTGGATAAAGGGATGAGCCTGCCGGATCTGCTCAACAAGGTCTCGGCGATAGACGGCGGCCACATGATACGGGTCGGTATGATGAATCCCGATCACGTCCTGCTCTTCTTGGACGAGCTCATCAACGCGTACAAGAGCGAACGAGTCTATAAATTCCTGCACGTGCCTGTGCAGTCCGGCGACGACCACGTTCTTGCGTCGATGAACCGCCGCTATAAGGTTGAGGACTACAAAAAGATCGTATCCGAATTCAGGAAAGAGATCCCGGACATAACCTTATCGACCGACATAATCGCGGGCTACCCGACAGAGGATGAAAACGCTTTCCAAAGATCCCTCGACCTCGTCAAAGAAGTGAAGCCCGACGTAGTCAACGTCTCGCGTTTCTGGCCGAGGCCGCACACGAAAGCCGAAGGCATAACGCCTCTTGCAGGCAGGACGACGAATGACAGGTCGAGGCGGCTCGTCTCTTTATTCAGGGAGTTGTCGCTGGAGAAGAACAAGGCGTGGATCGGCTGGAAGGGGCCTGTTCACGTCACGGAAAAAGTGCGGGACCGATGTTTTTCGGCCAGGAATTACGCCTACAAACCGGTAGTGATAGACTCTGTGGAGGATCTCCTTGGAAAAACCGTCGATGCAGAGATAACCGACGCGAATCATTTCGTCCTTAAGGCAAAAGCCGCGTAGATCACTTCTTTGCGTGTATCCTCATGTCTATCAGCCCGAACGAGTCCACCATTATCGAGTTTATCCTTACCAGCAGTATATAGGCGACGCCTGCCGCTTTAGCCTGGACCGACGGGACGGAGGATAATATCAAGGTGAACAATAACGCGCTTCCCCCCTCGGTTATGCCCAGGCCGCTCGGGGTAAGAGGTATGAACATGACCGCGGAAAGAAGGGGCTGGAGCATGAAGGCGTCCCAATAACTCAGATCTAGGGACAGGGACAACGCCAGCAGGTACCACTGGGCTCCGACGACGAACCAGCCTATCAGGTTGAGGAATACTATCGAGAAAATCTTTCGGGCAGTCATGTCTTTCCGGGAATCCTGCATCATCGAAACGTATCCGAGCATATTTTTCAGGACAGGTATCAGCGCGATTATTTTGTTCGGAAGCTTAGTGCAGAGGATCAACAAGATCGCCACAACGAACAGCACCGGGACGAACGCCGCCATGAGGAAATAGCTCTTGGACTCCGGGCTTATGAAGAGCCGTGAGAAATATAATACCGCGATGACGCAGGATATCACTTTCACGAAGAACGTCACGCCCTGCATTATCGTGAGGAGGCCGATGTTCTTGGACCTTGATTCGTTCGTCTTCTTGGCCAGGGAAAAGGCGGTATAGTAATAGCCGAACCTTCCGGGCGTCACTGCCGAGTAAAGCATCCCGCACATGTGCGACGGAAGGATGTTCCTGAACTTGATCTTTCCGCCGATGGCGACTTTCAGCGTGAGGGCGGCTATGAATTCCGAGGCGAGATATACCAGCGCTGCCGCGAGGAAATATTCCGGCCTGATCCTCGAAAGAACCCCGGCTATGTTGCCGAGTCCCATGCTCCAGAACAGGTAGGCCAGGATGACTATGCCGAATCCGAATGCAAGCGCCAGCCTCAGCGTCGATTTTTTCATTATATAGCCGTATTATTATAGATAATATGTATAGATTACGGCGATTATATTTACGTCTATTGAGTTGATCCGAAAATGAGCATGGGATATTTCATAGAATCGATGAGGCCGCACCAGTGGTACAAGAACCTTATCGTCTTCATAGGCATAATATTCTCGAAAAAAGTCCTCTACGCGAGCGACTGGGTAGACGTGTCTTCAGTATTCGTATTGCTGTGCATCTTTTCCGGGGTAACGTACGTCATAAACGACCTGGTCGACCTGAAAAGCGATGCGGCGCACCCGGAAAAGAAGAAAAGGCCCCTCGCCTCGGGCAAGCTGGGCAAGGGAGAAGCCGTCCTGGGCTCGATCGTTTTCTTTGCCCTGGCAACGTATTGGGCGTCGCTTCTCGGCCCGGTTACGCTGCTCGCTTTCATGGTCTTCTTCGCCGTAGGCCTGTTCTACAACTTCTATCTGAAGCACATATTCCTGGTAGACATAATCACGATAAGCACTTTGTTCGTCATGCGGGCGAGCATTGGCGTCATCTCCATGCCGAACGTCACGATATCGCCCTGGCTTATCCTGTGCACCTTCCTGCTCTCGCTGATGCTCGCCCTGGGGAAAAGGAGGCGGGAGCTGCAGATCCTTAAAGAGGATTCCAAACACCACAGGAAAGTCCTCGAGCACTACAGCCTGGAAATAATAACGCCGCTCTTGATATCAACGCTGACGATGCTCTTCGTCTCATACTGCATCTATTCGGTCCTTACGGAGACGGGCAAGTATATGGTCATAACCATACCCGTGATAACATATCTCTTCTTCAGATACTCGTACCTTATCTTCTCCGGAAGCAACGTGGCCGGGAACCCGGAAAGAGTATTCAGGGACAAAGGCATGATGTACGGCATGCTCCTCTGGATAATCCTTGTGATGGTGAGTCTGTATGTCCTCTGATAAGACAAGATACGACATGCACGTGCACACGAAATACTCCGGAGACTCCCGGATGGAGCCGGCAGACATAGTAAGGATCGCCAAAAAGAAAGGGCTTACAGGCATCGCGGTGACGGACCACAACACGATAAAAGGCGGTATCGAGGCCTCGGAGAATCGGGAGGGCGTGAACGTTATCGTAGGCGCCGAGATAATGACTGACTACGGCGAGGTCATTGGATACCGACTGAATCAGGAAATAAAGTCTCGCAGGATAGAGGAAGTCATCGACGAGATAAAGCAGCAGGGCGGTCTCGTATCGGTTCCTCATCCATTTGATACGGTTAGAAAAGGCGCGATCGATCAAATTAAACTCGGAGAGATCGCCGACCGGCTCGACTTTGTCGAAACGCGCAACGCCCGGTCGTTCTGGTTCTCCAATGATAAGGCGGCGAGATTCGCTGCGGAGCACAATTTGCCAGGGCTCGGCGGAAGCGATGCGCATATGGCATTCGAGATCGGCCGATGCTCGACGGTTTTCAAAGACGAGGAAAAGATGATAGTCGATCACGTCGAGGGCGCTTCGAATCCGTTGTATCCATTATACCCTTTACTTAGAACGAAATTTTACAAGACGTTCCATATCTGAAAAGATGAAAATCCTCATAGTCGCGCCATACTATATTCCGTACATAAGCGGAATGACGATTCTCGTACAGCGTCTCGCGGAGGGCTTCGTCCGCTCCGGGCACAGCGTCTGCGTACTTACATCTAGGCACGAGAACGGCCTACCGCCCGAGGAGTTGATGAACGGCGTGAGAGTGGTCCGCAAGCGTGTTTTATTCAGGATGCAGCGCGGAGCATTTGCCCCAGGCATCACGTCCGCCCTTGCGGGTTTGGCAAAGGATTACGACATCGTGAACATACACGCGCCCTTCTTCGAGGCGGGATTGCTCGGACTGGTCGCGAGGCTTTCCGGCAGGAAATACGTTTTGTCGTACATCTGCGACCTGCGGATGCAGGGCTCGCCCATATCCTTAGGCAAGGCGATAGAGTCTCTTTATTATCTCAGCGTGAAGTCCGCGGCAAGGCATTCGGAAAAGATCATCGTGCTCTCCAAAGGCTATATCGAAAGCTCGAGGCTGAAGGAATACGCCCCCAAGTCGGTGGCGGTGATCCCTCCAATAGACACTGAAAAATTTGTGAGGGTCGCAGACGTGTCCTCGTTCAAAAAGAGGTATGGAATAGGCGTGGACGACGTCGTCGTGGGCTTCCTGGGCCGGCTGACTCACGAGAAAGGCGTGGAATACTTATTACAGGCTGCGCCTAGGATAATAGAGAAAGTGCCTAAGGCAAAGATCGTCGTCGCGGGCGAGGGGGAGAACGTCGCCGGGGGATTGAAAGAATCGATGAAGGCGAAACTGCAGGAACACGCCAAACAATTGGGCCTCGGAGACAGAGTCGTGTTCACGGGTTTTTTGGATGACCGGATGGTTTTGGAGTTTTATTCCCGCTGCCAGGTATTCGTTCTGCCCAGCATCGATCCTCTTGAGGCTTTCGGCATGGTGCAGGTCGAGGCGATGCTGTGCGGCTGCCCGGTGGTCGCAAGCGACATGCCCGGGATACGCGATCCAGTGTCGTTGACTGGATACGGCGCCCTGGCGAGGCCGAAGGATCCCGGAAGCATTGCGGAAGCCGTCGTCGGGGTGCTTCGAAAAAAGGCATCGTTCGGCGTGGAAAGGGAAAAGATCGCCGCCTTGTTCAGCGTTGATAAAACAGTCAAAGGCTATGAGGAAGTCTTTGATGCGGCCTTTTTTCCGGGAAAAACCAAATAGTAGGGAAAGATGCTGATCGATTTCCTTAGTCTGCTGGTGGGGGTTTGGGTTTCGTATAAAATAGTTTCCTTAGCCTTCAGGAAAATAAGGTTCGAGAAGCTCGTCAACGTCGTGTTCGGCGTGTATGTCTCTCTGGTAACGGTTGCGGGTTTCGCCGTAGATTACTTCAGGCTGCCGCTGTCCTATTTGGTGATCGTTTTTCTTGGACTAGGGGTCCTGCTCTTGTTTTTTTCCATGCGGAGAACTGGTGCGGCGATCATTTACGATAAAAAAAACCTGTGCTTGGCGGCATTGTTGTTCGTCGTCGCCTTTTTGATATATCTTTACCCGACCCTTCCTAGCCTCTCTCCGACGTGTTACGCCGGCGACTGCGAGACCCATTACGTCTACGTGCAGTACATTTACGACAAAGACGTGCTGGAGCACGGGATAAATTACGGCTACGCGGACCTTAGGGATTACCCGTTCGGTTTACATATAAACGCCGGGCTCCTCGCAAGGGCTTTGGACGTTCCCCCCATATTATTGACTCAGCCCCTGCTCGTGCTCTTAACAGTTTTGACGATATTGTCGGCCTACGGTCTCGCATCCGACCTGCTCAACAACAGGAGGACCGCCCTTTTCGTCCCGGTTTTGCTGCTCATCTCGATCTTTCCTGCAAGCATCCTTTCCATCGGATTCTGGGCGCAGGTCATGGGCATATATCTAGTAATGCTCTTCATATGGGTCCTTCTTGATTACCGTGAGACGAAAGACGTGGGCATACTCGCCGTTCTCATTCTCCTTGAGCTCGCGGCCTATTTTTCATACAACACCATCGCTGCGCTCCCCATCGCGGCCTTCCTCGCGGCGGCGGTGAAATTAAAGGGCAAATGGATCCATCGCATCGGCCACGTCTTGTTCTTTTCCCTGGTCGTCGGGTCGGCCGGTCTCCTTTACGTCAACTCGATGGCGCACGAGGTCGGGATAGACAAAGACCCGCTGTCTACTGTTCCTGCCTTCCTTAACTACCAGGCCCAGAATCATCTGATCCATGACGGCATCACGACGAGGGGCGACATGGAAAGCCTGGGCTATTACCTGATAATCCTGGCTTCCGTCGGAGCGGTCTACAGTGCATACATCTTCTTGAAGGACCGTAACGCAGGCATCCATGGCCCGCCGCTGTTTTTCTTCATCGCATTGCTGGTCCAAATGGCCGCCATGGCGTACGCCCTGCAAAAAGGCCTCGAGCCGTACTGGTTCTACAAGAACTTCTTCCTGCTGATATATCCTCTCGCCATCTATGCGGCGATAGCCCTTGACTTCTTCGCAAGGAAACTTTACCGGTCAAACATCGGAAGAAAGTGGAAGCATGCACTGTTCTTTCTCTTCCTTGTGTTGCTGTTTTTATTCATGAACTATAAGACAAGCAATCCTCAATGGACGTCCAAGGAATACGGACCGCTCGATTCATTCTCCTGCACCTACCTGAATAAAGACTTCCCCTCGTACCTGGTAGAGGATAGCCTTAGATTCAACCGCACAGGCGACATACCGGCATTATACGACGCCGCAAGATGGATCAAGGAGCACAGGAATTGTTCCAGGGAGCCCTGCCCGGGAGAAATCTATTATACAGGGCCGTACGATGCCTACTGGCTCTACGGCATGTCCCGCTACAGGATACTTGTAGAAGCCAACCAGGATGGGTCGCCTATGCCGAACATAGGCCCAAGCATCCCGGCCGACGACGTTCTGTATCACAAGGACGGCATCTATCTGTACAAGAATGCTACAAGGCCCGGCAGCAAAATATTGCAGGTCTATCAGCTGTCTCTGGACAACATTAAATAGGTCGGGCAATATTCTTATTAATGAAAAGAACAAAATAGGATTAGACATGTCGATAGATTTCATTGGCCTGATACTGGGACTGGCGTTATCGTACAAAATAGTCACTGCATCCTGGAGGCAGATATCGATAGAGAAGCTTTTGGCCGTGACTTTTGGATTGTATATCTCCCTTGAAACCGTGATAGGGTTCGGGTTGGATCATTTCGGGCTGCCGTTGTCGTATTCCGGGGCCGTGTTCGCTGCCATCCTTTCCATGTTTTTTCTGGCCGGATGGAAAATGACCGGGACCTCGGTGCTGGATATCCGCGGGCTGGGTCTCTCGGTTTTGGTGCTCCTTATCGCGTTCCTGATATACCTTTATCCGTCTCTTCCGTATCTCTCGCCTTCGTGTTTTGCCGGGGACTGCGAAACGCATTACGTATATGTCCAGTACATATACGACATGGACTCTCTAGAGCACGGAGTAAACTACGGTTATTCTGACTTGAGGATATACCCTTTCGGCTTCCACCTGAACGCCGCACTGCTTGCACGCGCGTTCGGCGTCCCGCCGATAATCATGATGCAACCGTTCCTCGCACTTATCATCGCCTTGACCATTCTCTCTTCCTATGGCATAACGAAGTCAGTCATCGGGAACAATAGGATCGCATTGCTCACGCCCGCATTCCTTTTGCTCTCAGTCTACCCCGCCAGTCTCCTTGGGATCGGCTTCTGGGCCCAGGCGTTGGGCATCTTCCTGGCAGTGTTGTTCGTCCTGGTCCTTGTTGATTATTCTAAATCTCTTGACCGGGGCCGTTTGCTGATCCTCATGATCCTCCAGGCGGCTATGATGTTCACGTACAATGTGGTGTCGGCTGTTACTTTAGCGACTTTCCTCATCGTCGCCCTGGCGAGGAACCCGCTGAGGGTTAAAGCCGGGCATGTGCTTCTCTTCCTTGCGTTCACTGGAGGATTCATGGTCCAATATATGGCAGACATGGGCTACGACGTTTGCGGGGTGGAGAGGGGAGACGTCGTAAAGGCCGTGATCGCCGCTTTTGAATACCAGTCTAAATGGCTCTTCACAGACGGGATGACTATCCGAGGGGATCTGAACAGCCTGGGGTTTCATCTGGTCTTGCTGGGATTCGCGGGGGCTCTCGCCACAGTGAAAGCTTTTTTAAGGAGAAAAAACAGGACTGGAGGCGTTCCTTTTGTCTTTTTCCTGGTCTCTTTCGGGCAGTTCGCGGCAGCGTACGCCCTTGTAACGGCAAACATGAATTTTGGGCCTTATTGGTTCCATAAAAACGGCTATCTTTTCATCTATCCCCTGGCTATTTTTGCCGTAGTGGGCCTGGACTGGATAATACAAGTCATAAAGACGACCTTCAGCAGTAAGATGCAAAGATTGCTCGCATTGTTGATCGTCTTTACCGTGGTCGCTGTCTTGATCAATCTAAAAACGATTGACCCGTTTTGGATGTCCAAGCAATACGGCCCATTCGACTCGTTCACCGCCACCTATCGCAACATCGACTATCCGGTGTTCCTCATAGAGGACCAGCTCAGGTACGACCGCACGGGCAACATTCCTGCGCTCTACGATGCCGCGTTATGGATAAAGGAGCACAGGAATTGCTCCAAAGAGCCCTGCCAGGGAGAGATCTATTATACCGGACCGTATGACGCTACCTGGCTTTATGGGATGTCCCGTAGCAGGATACTTGTCGAGGGGGATGAGAACTGCATGCCCTTGCAGGGGTTGGGCCCGCTCATTCCAGCTGGCGATATTCTGTATCACAAGGACAAGGTCTACTTATACCGGAATGCTACCAAGCCAGATAGCAGGATATTACCCATATATCGTAGTCGTTGTTGAACGTGGTTAAATAGGTGCCTTCAGGCGCTGCGTGTTTTTACGATCGCCTTTCTTCCAGTACCTCGTCACTAGCAGTGCTGCCAGGATTATCAAGCCTATGACCGTCAGAGCGTTCCCTATGGTGTCGGCTGTCGTCTCTCCGTAATAGATGCGGACATGCTTCTGGTTCGGGTAGACGAGCATGAATGACGGGGATACTATGTATATCTTGTCAGCCCCTTCCACTTTCCAGTTCGGGTAATAGGATACCTTGACTATGTGAGGCTTCCCGATGCATGAGGTGTTGAACGTGATTTCCTCGTTTGTTACCTGCTCGTCTATGGTGCAGTGGTTGTCGAGACTTATCCTGC
>CAIYYO010000078.1 GCA_903930485.1 Methanobacteriota archaeon | reverse complement strand
GTCGACCTCGGGATGGTCTATGAGACGATGGAACTGTCCAAGTAGAGAAAAAAAGATCTTAAGGGCAGTGGCCTGTAGTCCATCTTTTGTTCGGTCTTTAAGGCATCAGTCCCTAACGGGACCGACTAATGACCTTGCAAAGGGCATTCTTCTAAGCCGTCCGAAAGGACGTTGCACCCTTAAGCAGCATTCCGTTTCACAAGCCCTTGGCCGTCCTCAGCAAACGCATCACCGTCGACCGGCCAGGGACGTCTCGTCTCTGTAACGCCGCATACCGGCTCTCGCCGATCTATCATACAATGGGGTGGATGGAACTTACCTCCCGGATCCAAAGGACCCAGGGCAGCCCTTCCGGCCACTACCTTAAATAAAATAAGGGATTACGGGAACTTATTACAGAAAAAAACCAATAGATAACATGGGCAAATACAGATGCACCATATGCGACTACATATACGACGAATCGACTGGCGACGCCAACGGCGGGATAAAACCGGGAACCAAGTTCACGGACCTTCCCGCAGACTGGGTATGCCCGGTATGCGGAGCCCCAAAAGACATGTTCGAACAAATAAAACAGGAAACATGAAACCCATCGGCCCCTTGATGATCGAGCACCGGCTTATTGAACGAATGGTCAAATTGCTTGAAAAAGAGCTGGAAGCCGTCCGGGCCGGAAAAACAGTAGATACGGCATTCATTTCCGCAGCGGTCGACTTCTTCAGGACCTACGCCGACAAGACCCATCACGGCAAGGAAGAAGACATCCTGTTCAGGGAGCTCGGAAAAAAACCCTTGTCAACCGAACATAAAACGATCATGCAGGAACTACTGGACGAACACGCCTACGCCAGAAAGAACGTCAAAGGCCTGTCCGACGCTAACGACAGACATTCCAAAGGCGATCCTCGGGCGATTGATGAAATAAAGAAGTATGCAGACGCGCTAAAAGACCTTTACCCGAAGCATATCGGCAAGGAAGACAAACGATTCTTCATACCGGTCATGGATTATTTCGATGAAACTGAGCAGAAAAGAATGCTCGAAGAATTCAACGAATTCGACAGGAACATGATACATGAGAAATACCGTAAGACAGTCGCCCGATACGAAGCCGGAGCCGAGCTACCCTAGAATTTCAGATAACTGAGAAGCAGATAGATGTACGCGATAAAGAACGGCGTAAGGGAGACAAAGCTCACAGCAGATGTCTTCTTCCAAGTCTCCTTATAGATTTGCTTTACCAGCAAAACGAAAAGCACTATCATCAATGGATAGAACAGTGACAGGAAAGGATTAAGCTTGATGGCCAGATCGAACACAAAAGCTGTATAAGGCGCCATACTCTCTATCGCCTGCACGTCGAGCGTGCCCGGCAAAAGCAACAGGGACCCCAGCAATAGGAACATAAAGAAGAAGATCACCATGACCGTGAGAGCCTTTGAGGTCCGAGTCTCTTTGAATCCATACTTCTTTACAGTGAATTTTAAAAAAAGGAACATGGCAAGCGAAATAAGGAAACCAGGTATGGATAGCTGGATAATGAAACTCGCGATGACGCCGAATACCCCCTGCCAAAACTGCGGATCAGACATGATGCACCATAAAAACTTATTCTGTGTGTTAATGGATACGAAACTGAGAATAAATACCTTAAAGGAATTTTGGTTAACCGGAACTGCCCTATCACATAGCCGAACCAGAGGCTTATGACAGAGTAACGTTGATAGTATAACCTTGGAGGTCGTCTACGCGAGGCTTCGACCCCTGCGATACGCAGATGCACCCGTTCTTCTTGCAGTAGGCGTCCATCCCCGACATCCCGGAGCAAGGGCAGAAACAGTCGCAACCATCAACCCCAAGGCGACAGAGGACATTTAGGTCCTTTATTTTATAGGGCGCCTCAAAACCCAGAGAAGAGGATATTGAATTGATGGATATTCTGGCCTCGCGCTGTATTTGACCGACTGGGGAATCCCCGGTCTCGACATCCGTGAACAATGTCATGAGCAAAAGAAAGAACAATATAAAAAAGATCCGTAAAAAGTATATCTCCATGAACGTATCGGCATAGTCACCTACAGCCCAAAGATAACAAAAATTTATTGCGACGGCAAAAAATAAAAGAACGATGAATTTCGATGAATCAAGGGCATAATAACTGCCATAGATCAGGAGGACGAGGATTTCCCAAGCCAACAAGCCAAGGACATAGAAAGGATTAATAGATGCCATGATTGTTAGTTAAATGTATGATATAACATGCATAAATAGTTTTGTAACGCAACCTTTAATATGCCGTTGACCTTCGGTCAGGCACGTACCAGCTTTGCCGGTACGAAGGTTGACGAAATGACGGATTTCGCTTATGCTCAATCCGTCTCACGGCATGCCCAAAGGATCATATCGATTTTCCTAGGAGTCCAAAAATCAGTGTTAAATTTAGTATTGAGTTCCTGCGCCTTGTTCCGCATTATTTGAATCAATAGAACACCGTCCTTCATTGTTAGGCCCTCAGGGTTCATGTTCTCTAATTGCTTCC
>CAIYYO010000077.1 GCA_903930485.1 Methanobacteriota archaeon | reverse complement strand
TGTATGCCTTGAGTAGTTGCATGGTTTTTTCCTCGTTGTTTCCGTAAAGCATCACTGCTGCGTCGGATATTCTTTCGTCTATGTCCACGTAGGGGTTTGAGTGCGTCCTGCGGGTTATCATGAGTTTTCTTCCTGTGAGTCCGTTCAGCGCGAAAGACAGTTCTTCCGGGGAGAGGAATACTGCGTTCTTGTCTGTGTTTTCTTTGACCCATGAGGCCATCTCAGCTGTTGCCGGATTTTCAGGACTCTGACCTAGGATCGTCCACTGGCTCGTGTAGTCTGCAGTTATCCTGTCTTTCGCCAATGAAAGGAGTAGTACGATAACGCAGCCTATGAATACCTTTTTACCGGTATCCGTTTTAAGATAGCAACAAAGTGTATACATCCCATAGAGCATTAGGATGAATGCAACAGGACCAAGAATGAAACTGTCTATGCGTTGAGACGAGTAGGTCGCGTTCAGGAGGGGAAGGGTTATCAGATAATGCAGGCTGCCTATTAACCCTGTTGCAAACGTCACTGCAAGAAATGAACTGCTTATTTCCTTCCTATTCTTTATGGCACCGGCCAGACCGATTAGCGTCAGGAGAGATATAAGGAGCGCCCTCAAGCCGTCTAAACTGACTGCCGGTGACAGGGCGTCTATGTTGAAAAGGTATCCTAAAACTGTTTCCTTTGCTATCGTAAGCCCGTAGAGCCCAAAGTCTACGGCATAATCCCCCCAGGGGTTTTTAACTTGGAATTTATAGACATAGAACACCGGGCCCCAGTAAAGCAGGCCTATGATGAATCCGATTACTGCTATAGGTATGACGATCTTTGAGGTGCGCATAATGGATGCTCCCAGTTTTGATTTGTCCACCTTGAGGAGCACCTTCATTTTATCAGGGTCCAGGTCGAGTTTTATGTTTCCTGCAAAGGAGTAATAGAGCCATACCAGAGCCAGAAGAAGCGCCCCCGGAGGAAGTGCCGCTATGTGGCTCATTATGAACAGGCCAAAGGATACACCACCGAAGACCACCCATATGGTCTTCCCGGTTCTCAATGCCTTAAGCGTTGCCAGAAGCAGGAGGGGCGTAGTAACCAAGGGAGTGAAATTCGCAGGGATGTAATCTACTGATAGCCTTGTTCCCATCCAGCCTAAACAGAAAAGCAGGGCAAAAGATCGGTCTTTGAACAGCTCCCTGCCCAGCAGATATGAGATCACACCGCTTGCGATTACTACAAGCAGCGGAAAATACAGCAGAAACGACTCCAGAAGATCCCCTGTGATCTTTCCGATTATTGCAACCATCGCAACCATCAGGTGGAGCAGCCAGGGATGGAAGGCATACTCATTCAGGTACTCAGAACAAGTCCAGGGAAGGTTTCCATTGTAGATATTGTTTATGATGCCATAGTGTAGATAATAGTCGCCTCCGTAAAGCGGCCCGGGTACCTGCTTCAGGATCCAGTACAGGTATCCGTATACGGCAGTAAAAAGCAATATTATGGACGCAGCAATGATTATCTCGCTGCGCTTAGAGATGTGCCATGCCCCCCCGGCATCGGCTGCCTTGTAATATTCCACTTCCCCGGAGACTTCTTTTCTTATCTTTCCCTGTTTTTCCAGCCGCTCTAATCTTTCCGGGAGGCTGTCCTCGTCTTTTTTCTTCCAGTTGAGCGCTTTCTTAATGTCTGGGTATGCCTTTTTGTCTTTAAGTATTCTTAGGATATCTTCATCGGATATAGACATTTTTTGGAGTATAATTCATTTACATCAGGGCTAAAAAAAGAGGCCCACTTTAGGATCAGGCCTTTTATTTAATCTTTGGAAGTTTCTTATATTATGAGCATTACAGAAATGGCCATTATTCCGTCTTCCATGAAGCGCGTTTTTTCGACAAACGGCATACATGCCCAGCTTTTACGCTACGGCGCTGCGGGAGGCATTGCAGCCTTGGTGGACGTAGGCTCATTCTACGTCTTTGCAACGTATATGCAGGTATATTATCTCATCGCCGTTTTCTTATCCTTCAGCCTGGGCACTTTCACCAATTTTTTGATCTGCAATGCCTGCATATTCGACCGGATGTCGGGATGCTATAGAAGGGTCAATCTGCATTCTAACAGGAAGAGCAAGGTCGTCAAAAAGGGTTTAACAAGGAGTGGGCGGTGAGAACTAGAGACATCAACTCGTTGGTTCGCAAGCTATGGCAAGGAGACGATTGCTTGACGATCGAGTTCAAGGACGAGATGGAATCCATGCGGACGGGCCATGGATGCGAGGAAAGCAACTGCTGCCACGATCTTGAGGCGTT
>CAIYYO010000076.1 GCA_903930485.1 Methanobacteriota archaeon | reverse complement strand
TGCTCACGACTCTTCGTTCGCTCTGCTCACTCGCTCCTTATCGGAGGCGCATAACAGGCTTTTTACGGTTCGCTCCCTTAGGTCGCTCAGCCCAAATTAGCCCTTTGGGCTAACTTCGTAAAATATGGGGCGTTATTTCTTTGCCGCCCTCTGGTCTATCTCCGCGCCTCTGAGGCAGAAAAAGTATTTCGTGAGTCCGTAGCTGAAATGTACGGGACAACGGGAACAGGCGCATATCTTCTTTTCCTTGATGCACGTCGGGCTCTCCCCTGTCATGCAGTACAAGGCCTCTTTGACATTCATCGCGCACTCGTTGTAGGTCCTGCAGGTATGGCAAACGCAGAGATGCCTGTTCTCAAAAACAAAGTTTGAACGCTCTTTATCGCTCGCCCCGGCCAGAAGCTCCATGGTTTTCTCGAATTTGTCCATTGTAAAACACCCGGATAACTTATTCTATGCATGGAATCGATAAAACATAGAAAAACGGGTTTTTTATGCCCAAGGGCATAAATACGTTAACATACCTGGCGACGGCGGCGAGAGTATGAAAGGGCGAGACGGCGAGTCAACGGGCTCACAGGGCGAATCAAAGAACAAGAACCTTATCTACTATCTTTCCCTCATCGGATTCTTCGCCATCTTCTCGACGACGATAAGCAAGAACCCAGTCCTGCCCCTGTACGCAAAAGACCTCGGCGCCGACGCATTACTGATAGGACTGATATCGGCTTTGTCGCCTTTCGCAGGGGTCGTGTTCAGCTTCCCGATAGGCGTCGCATCTGACAGATTGGGCAGAAAGAGGCTCCTGACCCTGTCCGGCTTGATATTCGTCGCAGCCCCGCCCCTGTATCTGCTGGTGGGAGGTAACCCCTGGCTGCTAATACCTATCAGGTTCTTTCATGGAACCGCTACCGCGATACTCGGCCCCGTGGCGTCCGCAATCCTGGCAGAAAAATATTCCAAAACCAAGGGAGAAAAGATCGGCCTCTACTCGTCGTCGACACTCGTGGGAAGGACTATCGCGCCCCTCGTCGGCGGCATGGTGATAGCGCAATACACTTTTGCCGGATTCACCAATTACCAGACAGTTTACCTTATCGCAACTGTGGCAGCCGTGCCGGTGTTCCTGCTGATTCTTTTCTACCGTGACGATGACGGCAGAACGGCGGGTTCGGTGTCTTTTTCAGATTATAGAAACAGTTTCGTGGCCTTTTTTTCCGAGCCCCGGCTTACGGCAACGGCATTGGTCGACCTCTCGACGTATTTCGCATACGGCGCGCTGGAGACCTATCTGCCCCTGTTCCTGCAGTCCAAGGGGTTCACGGCAGCCGAAACCGGAATAATATTCTCGGTCCAGATATTCACGATAGCGGCGACCAAGCCTCTTTTAGGCAGGGCGGCCGACAGGGTGGACAAGAGGAAGCAGATAGCCTTGGGCTTGTTCGCCCTCGGGATAGCGATGGCGGCAATCCCGTATGGAAGCGACATGGCCTCTTTCCTGTTGATCAGCGTGGTCGCAGGGCTTGCCATATCCACTTCGACGATAGCGACCACCACATATACGGCGGACGTGTGCCGGCAGAAGGAGCTCGGAGCGTCCATGGGCGCCCTATCCTCGATAATGGACGTCGGACAGACCGCAGGACCCCTCCTGACGGGTGCGATCATAACGTCTTACGGCTACGGCGCCGGCTTTACGGCTAGCATGGCGCTTGCGGCGTTGATAACAGCAGTATTCCTTTACGTGTCCTACCGCAGGGGAAAAGCAGGTCACCCAGTTTGACTGTAACGCCTTATTTCTATTTAATCACGCCTTCTTAATCTTATTTTATGGGATGCAACAGCAAATTCCTCGCTTCATTATGCCTGCTGACGCTTGTAACCGGCCCCTCGATCGCCGGCGCCTGCATGGACCCGGACAGCAATTACAAGATGGTGATTGGAAACGTCAGAAACGACCTCAAGGTGCTGAAGGATCTATGCGCCGAAGAAACGTGCACTTATTCCGCTTATTCGGTAACCTTCAGGTCGCATCACGATGGCCGGGTGGCAGTCATAGTGACAAATAACAGCGTCACATCGTTCGTGCCCAAGACGGGATTAAATCCCGAAACATACGACTGGAAGGCCTCCCTTAGAGAAGACCTGTCTTTTCTTAAAAACTCAGGAGTCCTCACGATCACGGATTCGGAATTAGCGCAGATAACATCTATGGCCGTTTACAGGAAAAACATCTACTATTGCGGCAATGTATGGAAGACATTAGACCCAAGCTGTTTCTGCGAAGGAGACCATGAGGATTGCGTGGACTGTGTAGGGGCATCCATAGCAGTCGTCCTGCCGGAGAAACCGATGGCTGGCGGTGTATCGCCCATTGAGACTTCTACCCCGATCAAGGAGACGACTACTTCGATCGTTCAAACCACAACATCGACAGATTTGGAGAAAATACCAGAGAACCCTAAATCCGCCTCGAAAGACCTGCAAGAACAAAATCCAGCATATGCAACAGCAATTATCGCCTTAATCCTCATTGCCGCTGCAGTGTTCCTTTATACAACCTATAAAAGAAGGAACTGAAAAGAGTGTTTCCGTCTCGGGCATGATCCCTTCCGGAATCGCCGGTTCTGACCCTTTTTAAAGGCCCAAACTATTTTAAACAGCAGTACACATTAGGTAACATGATTGATTCAATACCCCTGCTCATAATCCTGACGATCATATACCTTATAGCATACATTGTCTTGAGGAGGGTGAAGGTAGGATACGTCTTCGCTGCAGTAATCTCGACGGCTTTATGTGTGACCTTGATATATGCCATACTGCGGTCCCCTTATTTGCCATGGACTGATTGTAATTCAGTATGCAGTGGGGAGCTATGCAGTGATCATTGTAACAGTGTTAAAATCCTTTCGACATATTCCGTATTTCTGACAGCCGCAGTCATTGTATTAGAAACGCTTTCTGGTTTAATCCGGAAAAATAAAGCGTCTACAGAAAAGAAGTAAAGAGAGATTATTGTTTCACGAACAATTTCATGTCCGGCCTGACGCGGTTCTGCTCGAAACCGAGTTCTTTGGGATCGATCCCCATCGCCAGCGCCAGAAGCTGGGGATAATGCAGGACAGGAATCTTATACTGCTGCCCGGTCTCCGTCTCCGCAGCCCGCTGGTTCGCATCATACATGACGTTGCAGAACGGGCATCCCGTGATCATAACGTCCGCGCCCGCCGCCTTCACGTGCGACAGCTTTTCGCCAGTCATCCTGTAGGCTGTCTTCGCATCGGCCGCAAGGACGTAGCCGCCGCAGCACTGCATCTTGTCGTAGTAATCAACCGATTTCGCCCCCGTCGCTTCGATCAATCTGTCAAGGCTTACCGGATTCTTGGGATCGTCGAATCTCATCTCCTCCGACGGCTTCAGCAGATGGCATCCGTAATGCGCTGCCGCTTTCACGCCCGTCAGGGGATTGATGATCTTTTCTTTTATCTTCTCTATGCCGACGTCTTCGTAGAGCACTCTTATCAGATGTTTTACTTCTATCGTGCCCTTGTATTCCCGTCCTACGTCTGCGAGGACTTCGTTGGCTTTATCCTTCAGTTCCGGGTTTTCCTTGAGTTTTTTGTTTGCCCGGTGCAGGGAGCCGTTGCATCCGTTGCATAGCACGAGGAGGTCGAGCTTCTTTTCCTCGGCCATTGAAAGCACGCGGGCTGCCATCGACAGATAGGTCAATTCATTCATCAACTCGAAGTAGAGGCCGCAGCATCCGGCATCCGGAAGGTCGACCAGCTCGAGACCGATTTTTTCCGCGACTTTTTTCGTGGCAAGGTCGTAGTTGGAGGCCCTGAAGGGTATCGTGCAGCCTATGAAGTAGGCATACCTGTTTTTCACTTTACCCCGCCTCCGGTCTTCTCGATGATCCTTTTTATCTCGTCATTGGTCTTTACCGGGGGAAGGCCCATCCTCTCCCGCCTCTTGTTCTCAAGTTCCCCTATCGGGGCCGTGAACCCGCACGCCTGCAGGTTCGTCACGAGCGGCTTTATGAACTCAGGTATTCCCTTCTCCTTGACGTAAATGCGGCGCATGAAGCTGATGATGTCCGCGACCTTCGTCTTCGTCGGGCACCGCTCCTGACAAGTATAACAGTTCGTGCACAGCCAGATGTCGTCCTCGATCTTTCCCTCTATGACCGCACGGTGGAGTATCCTTCGGGGATTGTATTTTTCATTCAGGCGGGCCGAAGGGCATCCTCCGGTGCACATGCCGCAGGAAAAGCAATAGTTTATCGTCTTCCCGTCTATCTCGCTCCTGAGCTCTTCACGTAGATCCATTCTCTCCTATTTCCTTCCTTATTTTTTCGATGACTATGACAAGCGATCTTTCGACCTCGGGCGTGAGCGTTTCCCTGAAATCCGTGACGCTGCCGGCTTCTATTCCGAATATCTTGACTACAGGCATCCTGCCTATGAACCGGTTCCCATATTCCATCGCAGTCCTCAAATCGACGTCGTGCGGCGACAGGCCGTGCATGGAGGGAATGTCCTGCTCGCTTAGCTCGTATATCTTTCCGGGCACGCCATCCCTTGTCTTTACAGCGTCTACTATTATCACTTTTTCATATCCCCTGAACAATTCGACGAGCTCGAGGCCTGACACGGAGGCTTCTTCAAAATCCGCGTCCTTAGGACCTTTTCTGAGCTCCCTGACCGCATGAATCCCTACCCCGTCGTCTCCGAGTATGGGATTTCCGATGCCGAGCACCAGTATCTTGTTATTCATTTCTGCTTATCGTCTTATACAGGTTCCGCTGTGAATCGTAGATCCTTATCTCGAGAGGCATATGGCCCGGCAGCGTATGCGTCGCGCACGCAAAGCACGGGTCGTAGGCCCTGAATGCCATCTCTATCATGTTCAGTATCCCGTCGTCGACCTTGTAGTTCTTTATCAGTTTTTCTGCAGCGCGTTTCACGGACATGCATATGGCGGCGTTGTTGTTACCGGTCGCGACCAGGATGTTCAGTTTCGTCAGTATACCTTCGTCGTCGGTCCAGTAGTGGTGGAAGAGCGTCCCGCGCGGGGCTTCTATCTGGCCTATTCCTTCCCCGACTACGTCAGTGGGAATGTTCCTGACGTCCTTGTCCGTTATCTGCGGGTCTGCAACGAGTTCGTTGACCCTTTCGGCTGCGTACATTATCTCTATCACGCGGGCCCAGTGCATGGCCAGCGTCGCATGAACCGGCTTCCCGCCGAGGGCCTCGTACATCTTCTGATACGCCTCGTCAGCGAGCGGAGTCGCCATTCCGTCGGCAGCATTAAAGCGTGCAAGAGGCGCCACTCTGTAGACGCCTGAGTCTTTCCCGTCGACGAATCCTTTCCATCCGTTCTTCTTCAGGTAAGGGAATTTCAGGAACGTCCAAGGCTCCACGTGCTCGGCTATGTGGTCAAGATATTTCTCTCCCCGGAACTTTAGGAACTCACGCCCCTCTGGATCGACGACCCTTATCTCGCCGTCGTAGAAATTGATTTTATTGTTCTTGTCGACCGTCCCCATGTAGTACGTCTGATGCTGATAGATGTCTCCCGTGATCAGTTCAACGTATCCTTTGTTCTTGAGGATCGCGTCTTCGAAAAGCTCCAGAGTGAACTTGCCGAAATTTTCGAGGTACTGGCCCATGGACTCGATGTCTTTACGCTCTTGTTCCGTAATCGGCTTCGCTAATCCCCCTGGCAGGTTGTTTATCGGATGAGTCGCGCGGCCGCTGATGATGGCCTGGATCTTCTGGGCGTAGGCGCGCGCCTGTATCACCTGTCCGCCGATCTCGACCCCGACCTTGTTTATGACCCCGATGATGTTCCGGTCTTCCGGCCTTGCAGTCGGGCCGACGACGAAATCCGGTCCTGCGAGGGCGTAGAAATGCGCAATATGGCTGTGCAGGTAGTGGGCGCAGAGAGACAGTTCCCGCAGCTTCTTCGCGGTCTCGGTCGCCTCGACCCCGAACACCATGTCCACAGCCTTACCGGACGCCATGTGATGCGGGTTAGGGCATACGCCGCAGATGCGAGGCGCGATCCTCGGCATCTCCTCGGCAGGCCGCCCCTGGCAGAACTTCTCGAAGCCCCGCAGCTCCACGACCTGGAAATAGGCATCCTCGACGTTGCCCTCGTCGTTCAGGAAGATGTCTATCTTGGCGTGGCCTTCAAGGCGCGTAACCGGGTTGATGATGATCTCTCTTTTCTTATCTGTCATTTTACTTCGTTCTCGTCCTCTTGAGTATCGACGTAGGCAATGTGAATCTATAGAACGTGCCCAGCGGGTCCTTTATCTGCTCCATTACTTTCTTCACGTCCTCGTCGGTCAGCGATTCCTCGGGTATGCCGTAGATGGTCGCGATCATGCCGAGCATGTTTGCGCCCTGGTCGTATTCCATGCGCGTCGGGCCGTTGCATCCCCGGCACGGCACGTTCGCTTTCACGCAGATGGTCCCGCATCCGGCCCGTGTCGCCGGTCCCATGCAGAGCAGCCCCTGGTCGAGCATGCACTTCTCCTGATCTATCGGGATCTCGTGGGGGCGGTGGATCTTATCTATCTTCCTCATCTGATTCCGTTTACGGTCGCATTCGCTGCATAGCGTTTTGTCCGAGGCGAGTATCGTCCCCTTCGGCGGCAGGTTCCCGGATATCGCGGCGTCGAGGCAGGCCATTATCTGGTCAGGGATCGGCGGACACAAAGGGATGTAGTAGTCGACCTCCACTTTTTCCTGCAGCGGGTAGACGCTGTCGTATATCTCAGGAAGGGTCACAGTCTGCCCCTTTTTATCGGTGTATTTCGTCTGCGGCATCACTCCTTCAGGGTTGACAGTCGAGGCAGTGTTCTTGTATACTTCCTCGAAAATTCCCTTCCGGTCCGTCGTGTTGGCGAGGCCGAAAATGCCTCCGAAGCACGCGCACGCGCCGAAGGCTATCATGATCTTTGATTTTTTCCGGAGGAGCTTGGCGAGTTCTTCATTGTCCGAGTCTCGTACCGCGCCGTGATAGAAGCAGACGTCTATTTCCCGATCCTTCATCTTCTCGACGGCCTCGGTCTTCGTATCCATGATCGTCGGCGCGTAGACGATTTCCGCTTTCTCTATGACTTTGAGCAGCCTCTCGTGTATGTCGAGTATCGCGATATCGCATCCCGAGCAGGTGCAGCCCCTGCAGATGGCGATTTTGAGTTTTTCTTTTACTGCCATTTTATTTTTTTCCATTAAGCCCGGTCACTATGTCGACGAACCGCTTAGACTCGTCTTTTCCTATCCATTCGAGAGCGAGAGTTGCTGGATCTATCCCGAACTGCTTCAGCATCTCCTTTAACGCGGTTATCCTTTTCCTAGCCTTGAAATTGCCGGTGAAGTAGTGGCATGCGTCGGGCGGGCAGCCTGCGACCAGGACCGCCTTCGCGCCGGATTCGTACGCCTTGAGTATCATCTGGGAGCTGACCCGGCCGGTGCATGGTATGCGTATTATCTTCACATTCTCGGGGTAGGTCAAACGCTCATGCCCGGCCTTGTCTGCAGCGTTGTACGAGCTCCACTTGCACATGAACGCTATTATATCTCCCTGCTTCGTCATGCCGCCGATCTGTGCGAGCATGCCTTTCTCCTCGAAGCCCTCAAGCTGGTTGGCTCCGGCCGCGCAAGTAGCGGTGCATATACCGCAGCCCATGCAGACCTCCTCACTAACCGTTACCTCTTCGCCTTTCATGTGCACGGCGCCGTATGGGCAGGCAGTGATGCAGATGCGGCAGTTGTTCTCGGCGCATATTTTTGAATCAATCTTCGCGGTCGGCGTCTTGTTCTCGACGTAGTCCTTGCTCAGTATCTCGATAACGCCTCCCGGCGCATTGGCGGCGTTGATCAGTATCTCTGCGACGTCTTTCGGGTACCCGGCCGAGCCTGCGATGAATATCCCCCTCGGATTAGAGTCTATCGAATATGTCGAGTTCACATATTCCACAGGGTATGCGCCGCTCGAGTATATCCCAAGCTTTTCGAACGTCTCCTTGTCCGGGACGAAGCCGGTCATAAGGACGACGCAATCTACTTTCATTTCAATATTCTTGCCCAGGAGTATGTCCTCGCATCTCACGACGAGCTTTCCCTCAGCATCCTGAAGTATTTCAGAAGGGCGACCCTGTACGAATTTCACCCCATAAGTCTCCCTGACGGTGTTATAAAATTCCTCGAATATGCCGTAGCTTCGCATGTCTATATAATTAACGAATACCTCTGTCTCCGGGGCCGTGTCCTTGATCAGCTTCGCGGCCTTGAGCCCGAGCATGCAGCATACGCGCGAGCAGTAAGGCAAATGGTTCTTGTCCCGCGAGCCCGCGCAGTTGACGATGACGACGCTCTTAGGCTTTATGAATCCGTTGGCGAATTTCCTCTCGAACTCAAGTTTCGTGAACACGTTCGGGTATTTCCCGTAGCCGTATTCCGTAATCCTTTTCGCATCATATCCCTTCAGGCCTGTCGCGACCACGATGGCCCCTACATGTAGCGTTTTCTCGGATTCGCCAAGCGTCAGCTCGGGAAGCACCTTGACGCAGTTGCCGCACTTGTTGCAGCTGTCGAAGTCTATGCCGTATGCCTCGGGATACGTCGGCTGATAGTATATCGCTTTGCGGATTATCTTGTCTTCGACGACTACGGGGCAGACTTCCTCGCATTTCTTCGGCAGCTTTCCTTCGACGACGTTCCCTTTCGTCCTCAGTTTGACGGTGTAGTCGCCTACGATCCCGTCCGCTTCCAGCATCTCGGTGTTGACAAGGACCTCGACGTTGGGGTTGCTCACGACCTCGTTAATCAGCGGATAAAGGACATGCGAATTCGGAGTTCCCGCCGGATAGAGCCTGTCAAGCCGCGCCACGAGCCCACCTATGAAGGGCTTCTTCTCTATCAGGTAGACCTTGTATCCGGAATTCGCTATCTGCCGCGCTGTTTCAAGGCCTGCGATGCCTGCTCCTATCACGAGCGCGCTCTTATACTTTATTGGAAACCTTTTTTTCTCTATCTTACTGGAGCTTCGAAGCTTGTCTATGGAGCCCTGGATCAAGTCCCTTATCTTCTCGGGATTATGGCCGACCCACGCGACCTGCTCTCTGGCGTTGACGTATTTGATGTTCGGGTCATGGAAGAATCGTTCGGATATCCTGTGGCTCGGCCCGACGAAGATCACCTGATCGGTTTCGAGCGCTTTTTCAACGGCCTTGCGAGTTTCCTCGGTGGAGATGTCCTTAATCCTGATTATCTCGACGTCTTTTCCGAATGACAGGTTCTCAGGGTACTTTATCTCGCCGCCGAAGTCGTAGAGGAATACTTTCAAACAATGCACCTGGATTTATAATGATTAATCATTACATATTGAACGACTTAACTAATATATAGTAGACCCAAGAAAATTAAAAGAAAAAAAAGATATGATGCTATTTCTTCTTTTTGGACTTCACGACCACGACCGCTACGACGATTATCAAAACAACGGCGCCGGCGATCATATAAAGCATCGTATTGTCGGTCCCCGTCGACCCGCTGACCGACTTGGTTACGGGCGGCACTTTTCCGGCGACTACCTGGACGTTTCCTGCTTTAACGTCGATAGGCATGTCTTTCAGGTCGGTTCCATATGCGCGGGCATCCAGGCTTATTTTCGTCGACGAGCCGGCCTTTCCTGTGACGTCGAATGACAGCACGACTAGTTCTCCGTCAGCAGATATCCCTTTCGTGTCCGCAAAGCTTATCATCGCGACTCCGTTCCCTGAATCCTTTGACTCGATGAGGCCGTTTGAGGAGGCGTCTCCGAGCGATGCTCCTTTGAACTGGAGCACCTGCGGGTCGTATTGTACTTTTAGGTCCATCGCGCCAAGTTTTGTCACTCCGCTCACATAAAGCGATACGGTCGCCTTGGAGCCTTCTGCGGCGGTCGTGTCTTTTGCTTCAATAGTCGATGCCCTGACCATGGATGCCAGCAGCAGAACCGTAAACAAAATCGTAGTGTATTTCATTTTTTAGCCTCCAACAGCTTTCTTAAGTATTTCCCTTGCATCCGACGAGTCGACCTTTCCGTCTCCGGTCACGTCATAGCATAAGTCGACCGCTATTTTCTCGACAGACATCTGCAGCGCCGCAAGAGCATCCCTTGACGATACTATGCCGTCGCCGTCGCAGTCTCCTTTCTGCCCGGAGCCCACTGTGAAGCTGCCGGATCGCACGCTCACGCTTACCGGGGAACCGGATGAAGTACTGGCTGAATTAACCGTCCCGGATATCACGGACGACTGCCCGCTGGCGCCGCTGACGACGAACGAGAGTATCGCTATCGAGCCGTCTCCGCTCATTCCCTGGCTTCCGGCGAACGAGACCTTAATATTTCCCAAAGGTTTCTCGTTACTTTCCAGCAGGGATTTTGCGTTGAGGGAGCCTTTGTCGGAGTCCTTGTAGGTCAGTACCTGCGTGTTGTATGCGATCGAGAGGTCCATGTTCGCAAGGTCTGCAGCATTGCACATTATTACAGGTATCTTGGTTTCCTTGCCTTTTTTTACTGTCCTGTCTTCGAGGTATAGGTAGGGCGCTCCAGGAGTGCACATCTTGGAGGTCGCGCTTATCGTTCCCGCATTAGGCTGGGTGGTCGGTGTCGCCGTCGTCGTAGGGGTCGCCGCGTTGGGTCCGTAGAGCCTCACCACGCCGTTCCCGTTGTTGTCCTTACATGCTCTTCCTGAAGGGATTGTTGCCAGGTAAGTTCCTTTGGGAAAAACTTTGTTTATGCGGAAATCCGCGTTGCACCAGTTCTTCTGATAGGGGTCGCAGGCAGTCCTGTAAAGCGTTCCGCTCGCATAATCTGCCCCGTCCTTCTTTATGGAAAACGTTATGGTCTGTTCCCCGCTGTTCCAGTTATGCCATACCTCGAATACATTGACCTGGGTATCGCTGTCCAGGTTCCATTTCGACGTGTCTGTTTGCCCGCATCCTCCGGTGTAGTGGTTGCTGGTATCCAGTATCAGTGCATCGCCGGCGCCTGCTGCGTTGTTTCCGGTGTTGGCAATTGTCGTCGGGGTTGCGATGGTCGTTGACGCCTGCTGAGTTGCCGGGGTAGACGAGATGACCGTTGATGCCTCGCTCGTACTTCCGTCTGTGTAATGCACGACTACTTTGAAGTATTGCCCGGAATTGAAATATCCTGAGCTTGACGCGTATAATTCAAATGACGTAGAACCGGTTATGGTCTTGGATATGCTTTTATCAGTAGGGTTAAGCCTTGTCCCTGCAGGCTGCTCAACGCCAAGGACCCAGTATCCGTTTGGATCCGTGTCCCAGTACTGGCCTCCAGAGGGATTGCCTTTGGAGTCTGTCGTTTCCAGAAGGATGCTGTCTACCGTTTTTGAGCCGGATGGATTCAAAGTCAATGAGAAATGCGCGTCCGGCGTTCCATCCTTGTCAGGTCCTGAACTTACTTTGTCTTCGGTCATACCCTTCCAGACGAGGGCGCCCTCTGTAGTCGTTTTTACTCCTGTCCCGGAGCCCGCCGGACCGCTTTTCCGGGTGCCCGTCCAGCCGCCGGTCATGTCCCCTGTAGAGCCGTATCTCCATTTACCTGTGAACGAGTTGCAGTCGCTGGAGATTACGAATTCGATATCCCCCGCATCATTGGGCCCGGCATAGCTTGGGGATTCGGACCATTTCCCTTTTAGAACCCCTCCAGAGACGGTTCCCGTTATTTTTCCCGAGTCGTGGGTATATGTGCCCGTGACCGCGTTCCCGGACTGCGTAAGCGCCATATCGCCCCATTCGGATCCCCATGTTCCGTCAAAACTGCATTCCGCAGCAGAGACGAGGCCAGCAAACAATGCAATAATCCCTGAAAGAATCAAGATTTTATTCATTTTTTTAGTAACACATTATCTTTTGATATTTTTCATATATTAATCGAGACAGAAGATAAAAAGCCAGAGATTATAAGGCAGAAACGTATGCCGCCTGCCCGTAGGATATTCCGCCGTCGCCGCACGGAACGCTCCTGTTCTGAACGAAGTTCAGCCCTCTTTCTTTGACGTGTCCCGCAACCGTCCCGACAAAAACGCCGTTATAGGCTACTCCTCCGGAAACCCCCACGACTTTGATATCTTCACGTTCCGCCTCTTCGACGGCGACTTGCGCGAGTCCCGTCGCGAACGTTTTTTCAAAAGAATAAGCGATGTCTCTCGTCTTAAATTTTTTCACCGATTCCGCGACTGCTTTGAGAAGAGCCGACGTATCAACGACGCCGTCCCTGATCTTGACAGGGAATCCAAGGTCTCTGCCCCCGTTCCCTGCGGCTTCCAGCTTTAATGCCGGCTCGCCTTCATAAGTCCGCTCATGGCAGATGCCGAGCAGCGCCGAAACCGCATCGAAAACCCGCCCTGCAGACGTCGACGGCTGAACGTTCACGCCTTTCTCCAGCTGCCTTAGAACGACGACGATCTCTTTCTTCCCGTGCCTGAATGAAAGTTTTTCCAGGATCTCCCTCAACTCGCTTTGTTCGTAGGAATCGTAAAGCATTCCTGCGACGATGCGAGCAGGGTAACGAGCCGCGAGGTCTCCTCCGGGCATGGGCTGTTCCTTCAGGTGGCCCACGCGTTGTATCAAGCCCCCCTTCAAAGAGAATACTTCGCCGCCCCATGCTTTTCCGTCCAGGCCGTAGCCTACGCCGTCGCAGCAGATGCCGACCATCTCGTCCAGGTTGTGTTCGCCTGAAAGGGACAACAGATGGGCATGGTGATGCTGCACTTTGATCACTTGTGCATCGAATCTTTTTCCGAATTCGGCCGCGAGCCGGCCCGTATTGAAATCCGGATGCAGGTCGCAAGCGATCACATCAGGCCGGGCGGCAATGATCTTAAGGGACCTTTCGATGGCTTCTTCCATGAAACCCATCGTGGACAGATTCACAGTATTTCCTATGTGCTGGCTCTGGAATGCGTTGCCGCCTTTGAGCAGGCAGAAGGTGTCGTTCTCTTCGGCGCCGAGCGCGAGCACCGTGTTCTTGTCTGGGTTCTTCAGGTCCACCGGCGACGGGACAAAGCCTCGGCTCCTCCGGATAAAAACCGGATTCTTGTTCACGATCTTCAGCACCGAATCGTCGCACCTGTTCTTTATCTCGAGATCGTGGAGAAGGTAGCAGTCGGCAGCCTTCTGTCGGATTATTTCGTCGTTGCCGATGATCATCGGCTCAGCATGCCTGTTCGCCGAGGTCATGACAAGGGGCGAGTCTATCACGGAAAAGATCATCTGATGCAGTGCAGTGTATGGAAGCATGACGCCGACGCTGTCCAGGCCCGGGGCGACAAGGTCTGAGAGGCAGCGGGCGCTATTTTTTTTCCTTAGAACCACGATGGGCCTCTCTTTTGAAGTCAGCAATGTTTTTTCGGCGCCTGAAACGTGAGCGTACTTCTTCAAGTCTTCCAGATCTGACATGACGGCGAACGGCTTCTGTTCTCTCCCGCGTCTCCTGCGCATCTCGGCTACGGCATCGTCGTCCGACGCCATGCAGGAAAGGTGTATCCCGCCCGCTCCTTTTATCGCGACAATCTTTCCGGCACGCAGCCGCTCTATCGCAGTCTCCACCGGGCTTGGAACCAATCTGCCCTTTACGTCGAGGAGAAAATATTTCGGACCACACCTGGGGCACGCTATCGTCTGGGCATGGAACCTGCGGTCTGCCGGGTCCCTGTATTCCTTCGAGCATTCAGAGCATGGGGGGAATTTCGCATACGATGTGTTCTTCCTGTCAAGAGGGATCTCTTCGAGGATCGTGTAGCGTGGCCCGCAGTCGGTGCATGACGTCAGCGGATACCTGTAACGCCGTTCCCCCACCGAGGAGGCCTCTTTCGCGCAGAGACTGCAGATTCCGTAGTCCGGGGGGATCGTCCCTCCGGAGCCTGTTCCTCCGCTGGGGAGGATGTGGAAGCCGTCCGTTCTTTCAACCGAACCTTGCCACTCGACTGTAAGAGAGTTTATCCGTGCGTTGACGGGGGGATCTTTTCTTATCGCTTTTATGAATTCTTCCAAATGGCCCGAAGTACCTTCGGCCAGTATCTCGACGCCGGCGTCTCCGAGATTTTTCACGTACCCCTTTATCCCGAATCTTCCGGCCGTCCTGTACACGAAAGGCCTGAACCCTACTCCCTGCACCGTTCCCGAGACCTTTATCAACGCTTTTTTGCGCATAGTACGTATAGTATTATGTTTCATAGCGTTAAGAAAAATGTGCCTCGCCATACCCGGAAAAGTCCTCGAAGTCAAAGGAAAGGAGGCCGTCGTAGACTACGGCGGAGTGAAAAGGACCGTCAGGGTCGATCTTGTGGAAGCAAGAGCCGGAGACTATGTCGTAGTCCATGCAGGCTACGCGATAGAGGTGATGGATGAAAAAGAGGCGCAGGAGACGTTGAAACTCCTGGAGGAAGTCTTGGATGCCTGAAAAGAAGAACGCGTACAGGGACAGGGAACTGGCTGCAAGGATAGCGGAAAAGATCAGGGCAGTCTCACGGGGCGTCGGAAAAGTCAGGATGATGCACGTTTGCGGGACGCATGAGGATGCTATAACGAAGGCCGGGATAAGGTCCCTCCTGCCTGAAAATATCGAGATAATCTCGGGCCCTGGATGTCCCGTCTGTGTGACAACGGCCAGGGAGATAGACGAGGCGATCGCACTTGCAGGACAGAGAGTGACGGTAACATCATTCGGAGACATGTTGAAGGTGCCGGGAAGCGCTTCATCGCTCGCGGAGGCAAAGGCTTCGGGCTCGGACGTAAGGATCGTTTACTCGATAACGGATGCCGTAGATCTTGCAAGGAAAAATCCCGGGAAGGAAGTAACGCATATAGGCATCGGCTTCGAGACCACGGCGCCGTCGACCGCGATCGCTCTCCTGGACGCGCCGGATAATTTCTTCGTTCTCTCGTGCCACCGCACGATTCCGCCGGCCATGGATTACCTGCTCAGGGAGGGGGATAACAGAATCGACGGATTCATCGACCCCGGGCATGTCTCGGCGATAATCGGGCTCGAGCCCTACAAGAGAATCAGCGAGAGGTATCACGTTCCCCAGGTGGTCGCCGGGTTCGAGCCAGTAGACGTTCTTTACGCGATCCTATTGCTCGTCAAGATGGTGAAGGATAAAGACTGCGGCGTACGGAACGAATATTCGCGTGTCGTGAGAGACGAGGGGAATCCCAAAGCCTTGAAGGCGATGGAAAACGTCTACGAGCCCTGCGACGTCGCATGGAGGGGGTTTCCGAAGATCCCCGGCTCCGGACTTGCTTTACGGGATGAATATGGAATGCATGACGCGCGAAAAAAATTCCGCCTGCGCGTAAAAGAATCCAACGAGCCCAAGGGTTGCCAGTGCGGGAACGTCCTTAAAGGAAAAAAATATCCAAGCGACTGCGGCCTCTTCGGGAAAAGATGCACGCCCGACAGTCCAATCGGACCGTGCATGGTCTCGGGAGAAGGATCCTGCAATATCGCGTACAAATACGACAGGGGGACGCAGCATGCATGAATTCTTCGTAGCCTCGGGAATAATGGAAACCGTCCTCGAAGAAGCAAAGAAGCATGGCGCGGGAAAGGTCTCGAAGATCGTCCTGGAGATCGGGCCGTTGTCGATGATCAGCGTCGAACAATTGGAGTTCGCGCTCGATATACTGTCGGAGGGAACGATAGCCTGCGGCGCGGCCATCGAATGCAGGATCACGCCCGTGACCTTAAAATGCGAGAATAATCACGTTAATGTAGTTGCCCCGGCGAAGCTGGATTTTTTTTCCCTGACGCGCATCCCATGCCCGGCCTGCGGCGCGAAGACGCGACCTGTCGGCGGCAGGGATTGCATGATAAAGGAGATATCGGCCGAATAACGGTTCTTCACACGGTTTGCAGTTCGCTCAGCCTGTCGTTGCAGTCTTTGACGTAGGCCTGGTAGACCCCAGTCTTTTCCGCGTTCTTGACGCTGCCATACCATTCGAATAGTTGCATGTAGATAGCCCTGGCCTTTTGATAATCTTTTACTGCGTTTTGGTAATGGGCTGCTTTTTGCTCGGCTGCACCGTTTTGGTAATACTCCTGAGCCTTCGCGTCCATCAGGACGAATTGTTTCTCCAGCTTGGCGTATGAAACCGTCGAAGACGTCGCCGGACCGGCGGATGCCTGGGCGGCGCCGATCTTGTCTTGACCTGCCTTTGCACCGGAATTCCCGTTGCCTGCGCACCCGTTAAACAAAAGCAGCGCGAGCAGGCAAAAACACAGGGCACAAACAAAATTGGAGGATTTCATAAAACGACCTTTATTAAAATAATCACATAACTATAAAACTATTATGTCAATCCTGTTAAAATGCACGTGATCGGCGTAGGACGGGACGTCTTCGAGATAAACAAGAAGATCGCGGAACGGAACCGCAGGACCTTCGACGAGTCCGGAGTCCTTGCGATCAATTTCATGGGCGCCGTCGGCTCGGGAAAGACGGCTATGATCGAGGCCCTGCACAAGAAGCTGAAAGGCTGCAGGATCGCGGCCATCGCCGGAGACATCGTGAGCGACTTGGACGCGAACAGGCTGAAGAAGCTCGGCATCCCGGTCGTCGGCGTGAACACCGGGAAGGAATGCCATCTCGACGCGCACCTGGTCGAGCACGCGCTGGATGATTTCAACCTAAAGGACCTGGACATTCTGTTCATCGAGAACGTGGGCAACCTGATCTGCCCTGTGGATTTCGATTTGGGCACGCAGCTTAATGTAACGATCGTCTCGGTCTCTGAGGGTGACGACACCGTGGAAAAGCATCCGATGATATTCGCCTCCTCGGACGCGGCGGTGATAAACAAGATCGACATCGCCGAAGCAGTGGATGCCGACGCGGACAAGATGAGGAAGGATGCGCTCCATATCAACCCGGGCCTGAAGGTGTTTTTGACGAGCATAAGGAAGGACAACGGGATCGACGATTTCGCGGACTGGATAAGGAATAAGAAAGATGAAGGCAAAAGACGAAAGGGTTAGGCTCGTCCACGGCGGCGGAGGAGAGGCCATGCATGGCCTGCTGTCCATCCTGCTCAAGAACATCTCAAAAAAGAGCGTCGCCGGAGGCATCGGGCTCAAGGAACTAGACGACGCGGCATCGATACCGTTCAAGGGGACGAATCTCGTCTACACCACCGACTCATACGTCGTCAACCCGGTCTTTTTCCCAGGGGGCGACATCGGGAAACTGTCGGTATGCGGCACCGTGAACGACCTCGCGGTGATGGGGGCCAAACCGATCGCCATCTCCTCTGCATACATCGTAGGCGTAGGCTTTCCCCTGGCGGACCTTGAAAAGATCGCCCTTTCCATGGACAAGGTTTCAAGAGAGGCCGACGTCCCGATCGTTACCGGGGACACCAAGGTCGTGGAGGAGGACATAGGCATCTATATCAACACGTCAGGGATCGGCGTCGCCAACAAGGTCGTCCCGGATTCTGGTTTGAAGCCCGGCGACAAGATCATCATAAACGGCCCTGTGGGAGACCACGGCATCGCCTTGATGGCGCACAGGGAAGGGATCGGCTTCGACACCTCGCTGAAGTCGGACTGCGCGCCTCTATGGCATCTGGTCGAGGGGATACTGCCTTACGGCGTCCATGCCATGAAGGATCCTACTCGTGGGGGACTTGCGAGCTGCCTTAACGAGATGGCGCGTAAATCCAATGTCGGGATCTTATTGGACGAAGCAGCCATCCCGGTGAGGAGAGAGGTCAGGGCGGCTTCCGAGATGCTCGGGATAGATCCTTTGTCTGTCGCGAACGAGGGCAAAGTCGTATTGGGGGTGCCTGTGAACGCGGCCGAAGAAGTGCTTACAGTCCTGAAGAAAAACAAGTATGGAAGGGGCGCTTCAGTGATAGGGACTGTCGAGGAGAAAGGCAGGGGCTGGGTCGTAATGGAAACCGTCGTCGGCGGGAAGAGAATCCTTGAATCTCCTGCTGGAGACCCTGTGCCGAGGGTCTGCTGAGCCGTCCATGTTTTATTGAATAAAACACATTCATAAAGGATTCAGGAGCTTTCTTCATGAAAAAGACAACTTATCTCGCCGTCTTTCTGTCTATGTCAGTGCTAATCTTCTCCGGATGCGTGGACACGCGTAACGGCAACGGTCCTTCTGACGCCAAAACGGAGCTTACGGACTTGTTCCGGAACCGGGCAGTGGAATATTCGGTGACCTATGATCTTAACATCTCCACGGGCCAGGACACATACTCTCAGCTCGCCACATACTACGTCAAGGACGAGAAGACGATGATAGAGAGCGTAGCCAAGGCGGGAAGCAAAAAAGTGGTGTCCCGTTTCTACCTGGTCGAAAACAAATCCATTATCTGCGGCATGGAGGAAGGCATGAACTGGTCCTGCATCTACCTCGGCCAGGGGAACGTGAAAAAAACCGACAGTCCGACGAACGATATGACCGCCATCGAAGCCATAATCGACCCGGCTCAGGTCGTAAGGACCCCGGACAGGATCGTCGCAGGGGTCAGGATTGCCTGTTACGACCTTACACCCGCGGCCGTTAACGGGTCTGCCGACGATGCCGTCAAGGCGAACGTGAGCCTGTGGACGTACACCTATTGCGTTTCGAAAGACGGCGTGCTCTTATATACCGAACTGGCCGGACCGGATTACGAGATGATACAGCGCGCCAGGAACTATTCCCTTGCCGTGCCAGATACTGTATTCGTCCCGCCTGTCGAGCCTACCGGGCTAAGCGGCGCAAATGCCTTAAGTTTGAAGGATAAAAACAGCCTTCCCCGGAATTTGTATATCCCCAAGACCTTCACGGATACCGGAGACCCGGTATGCACGGTCAACGGCAGGCCCGTGATACGCCTTTATTCAACGACGTGGTGCCCTCACTGTAAATGGATAAAGGACACCTTCGACCAGACCGCGAAGAAATACGTCGCCCAAGGAAAGATCGTCGCATATCACTGGGAGATGGACACACTTGACAATACTCTGACCGATGCCGTGGAGTCGAGCATTCCGGAAAGCGAGTCGGACGTATACAAGAAATACGACCCCGATGGGGGAGTGCCCACCTTCGTCTTCGGCTGCAGATATGTCCGCATCGGCAACGGCTACGAGGGGCAAAGAGATCTCGAAACCGAAAAGAAGGAATTCGAAGACACCATCGACAGCCTTCTATCCTGAAAGGACGGGGCCGCATGTTTTATCCGCCTCTTTTTAAATAATAACACAATGAAAAAAAATCTTTTGTTAGCGGCACTGATCGCAGCCATTCTTATAAATACAGGCTGCACCGGTCCGCAGGGAGGAACGGCGACGACCACGACACAGTCGGGGAACAACCCGCAGACGACTCAGCCCGGCAACGGCGGTGAGACGGCGACGACCCAGGGAGGCGGGGCAGTCGTTACTGCCGGCGGCGGATCGACGACGACCCCGGTAGGGGGAACAACAGGCACGACTGCCGGAGGCGGTACAATTTTAGGCGACGCCAAAGCAGAGCTTAAAGGCTTGTTCGCCAACAAGGTCCAAAAATACATGGCAACCTATGGCATCACCTCTTCAATGGGCGGCCAGCAGGGCATAAAAAGCCTGATGACCTACTATTTCGAAGGAAAAAATAAGATCAGGGTCGATATGCCTGACTCAGGCATGGGAGAGATGCGCACCTATCTTGACTCCGGCAGCTATGTAGTATGCACCAAGGCAGCCCAGGAATGGAGCTGCATGAAGGTTCCGCAGCAGCAGACGTCGCAGGACGTGAATCAGCAGACCACGGACATTCAGAACAGCATCGATTCAAGCCCGGTAGAGAGACTGTCCGACAGGGTCATCGCAGGCACGACCGCTCAATGTTACCACATAACGTTTACGGTCAAAGACCAGACAACCGGCACCGCCTCGACATGGGACGATATATATTGCGTATCCGCCGACGGCGTACCATTATACATGGACGGCAAGAGCGGCGACACCGAGTACGTAATGGAGGCGACCAAGTACTCGACCAGCGTGTCCGACAGCGACTTCGTTCCCCCGGCGACCCCGCAGGACATGAGCGGCGCCTTGAACGGAATAGGCGGAACAGCTCCGGCAGGCGGGTGAGAAGAATCGCCTGATCCTTTTTTTCTTTTTTAAAAATTTTTCTTCTTATTTTTTCAGCAAAGCGGACGGTTATAAAGAATGTAGTGCCTAACTATCTCCCGGATAACGTCTCACCCTCCAGCTATCCGGCCGCCTTACTTCTCGGTCACGATATACCATGCGTTATTCCACGCCGCAAGAAACGTCACTTTGCCGTCCGCGACCCTCAAGGAATCAAAGTCGATCGTGTGATACTTGGTGTCGACCTTTTTCCCGGCGTAATAGACGGAATATTTGAAGTTGTTCTTCACGATGAAGGCAGGACCTCCCTCCAGCTCTTTCACGTCCGACGGTGATTTGTCCCCTGCGTAGTCCCGGCCAATCTCCTGGCCGCCGTAGACTACGAACCTCTTCTTAGCAATTTCCGCAACATAAGCCAGCTTCCCAGCCACAAGGCCGAAGCCGTAGACGCCGTCGTATTCCTTCCCATACTCCTGACCGTCATAGATTATCGTCTTTTTCCCTGCAGACTCAGCCCCGTACGCAAGCCTTCCTCCAAGGACTTCGGGATTCGTGATGGAATCGTATTCATTGCCAGTCTCCTTGCCGTCGTAGATTATCACGTACTTCTTGTCCTGCTTTAACGCAACGTAGACGAGCTTCCCGTCCAATTCAAGAGGATTCTCGGCATCGAGATACTCCCGCCCCACCTCTTTCCCGTCGTAGACGACAAGGTTCTTCACCCCGTAAGGCGAAACGCCTTTGACGCTCGAAGACCTCGGACGTATAGCTGAAGAGATGTAAGTCTCGTTGCTGTGCGAAGCGGTATAGGCGATTTTCCCGGCGATTACGCGGTAATCCCAGACATAATCGTACTGCGTCCCCATCTCCTGGCCGCCGTATACGAGAACGCTCTTCCCCTCCTTCCCTGCGACGTATATCGGCTTGCCGTTGTAATCTCCAAGAGACCAGACATCGAAATAACGCCCCTCAGTCTCGTTCCCGCCCCAAACCACGAAGCTCTTCGCATCCTTAGAGGCGACGTACGCGAGTTTCCCCCCGATCTCCACGGGCGACGACGCAGATTCGTATTCCCTGCCGATCTCTTTCCCGTCGTAGAGTATGAAGCTCTTGCCGCTTAACGAAACGGTATAAGCCGGTTTCCCTCCGATGATGCCGCTGAATGCTATCTGGTCATATGGCATCTTTTCCTCGCTGAACAAAGACTCGTTGACGGAGTCGTTCAGGGTAGTCGAGGTGATACTCTGCGTCGATACGGTGGAATTTCCCTGCGGACTGTTGTTGCCGATGCATCCCATATAGAGAAGCAAAAAGCATATCATGCACGATGCGATAAGGGCCGTGAAATCTTTCTCGCGGTAAGCCATGACATATTCTTGGTTTACGGACAAAAAAATAACCACCTCCAAACATCGAACTTTCCTCTTTTTTATTGGCTGGAAGCCATATAAATATTCTAATAATCAAAAGCAAGAAAATGTGGCTTATAACATCGCTCGTCGCGGCGATAATCGTAACTGCGATATGGGCATACGCACCCAAGAAATACAAGCTCGACTACCTGGCGATGATGCTGTGGGGCCTTTCCTTAATGGTCC
>CAIYYO010000075.1 GCA_903930485.1 Methanobacteriota archaeon | reverse complement strand
TGAACTGGTCAAGAGAGGACATTACACGGTGTGCGTGGACAATTTCTATACCGGATCAAAGGATAACATTTCCGGATTGCTTGATGATGAGAACTTCAAGCTGATAGAGTGCGACATACTCGAGAAGGAAAGGCTGAAGAAGATATTCAAGGAGGAGTCGATAGACATTGTTTACCATCACGCGGCCGTCGTCGGGGTAAAGAGGACCCTTGAGAATCCCAAAGAGGTCCTGGACGTGAACATAAAGGGTACGGAGAACGTCCTGGATGCCGCGCTGGAATGCAAGAAAGTAGTCAACATATCCTCGTCCGAGGTATACGGAAGCCCGATCGAGGTGCCTGAAAAGGAAACAAGCCCCAAGAACGTGGAGCTCCCCTACGCCATAGCCAAGCTGATCAGCGAGAAATACGCGGAAATCTATTATGAGAAATACGGCCTCAAGACGACTTCGCTTAGGCTATTCAACGTTTACGGCCCCCGGCAGAACTCGACGCCCTACGGCTTCGTGGTCGGCATATTCATCCAAAGGGCGCTCAAGAACCAGCAGCCCCAGATATTCGGCGACGGATTCCAGACAAGGGACTTCATGTACATAGACGACAACATCAACGCGACCATCGCCGCGGGCGAAAAGAGCGCGGCAAACGGCGAAGTGTTCAACATAGCGGCGGGAAGACCCATAACGATACTCGACCTCGCCGAGCTGGTAACAGAGATGTGCGGAAAAAACCTGAAGCCCAAGTTCGAGCCTGAAAGGGAACACGAGATAAAGCATCGGTTCGCGGACGTATCCAAGCTGAGAACCGTTCTTGAATACAAGCCAAAATGGGAGCTGCGTGCCGGACTTGAGCAGACCATCAACTGGTACAAGAAAAATCTCGGCGTATAGCCGTTCTGTTTTTCAGAAGAATGCTTTGAAATCTCCGGAAATGCTATCCTCAGAGCTTATTAGAACGTAAGAGTCAGAGATAGTTGTCAGTGCCATCTGCTGATGGCACCTTTTTTGCTGGTGACACCAGCATGCCTTTAGGCACTTTTGGGAATAGCAATACCTTTTGCAGGCTTTGCCTGCATGCCCGAAGGCATTTTTCCTAAAAAGAAAAGGGATGCCGCTGACGTGATTTGAACACGTGACACCTCGGTCTTCAGCCGAGTGCTCTCCCAGGCTGAGCTACAGCGGCTTATTGGGAGAAAAGTACTTATTATTAGTATTGGGTTTATTTAATTAGGTTCTGTACGTTTTTCTTTGGGGCTGAAGAACTTTTCTTTTTCTGAAAAAGAAAAGGGCTCTGGATGAGCTACAGCGGCTTGTTGGGAGAAATTGTTTATATTTTGTTTTAGGTTTTATTTAAAGCGTAAAAAAGAAAGAGATTCTATAATATTTCGGCTTCCGTTCCCAGCGCCTGTCCCGGTAGTCCTTTCTCGAATTTGACGAGGATCGCTCCGCTTTTGCCGTGGGGTTTTGTTATCTGGCCGTTTATCTTGTTTCCGCCGGGCGTGGTCCAGACTACTTTTTTGCCTTTGAGTTTTTCTGCCTGTTCTTTGTTTTCCGTTCCTTCAGGTATTAGGATCATTCGGTCTACGTATTGGGTGTGCGGTCCTCCTTTGTAGTTCGAGATTTTGGCCTTCATTTTCGGGTAGTTTATATATATTGGGTCAATAATAATTACAATAATCTGTAATGAATAATAATGATAGATTATCCGTTCTATTGATTTTGTTTTATTGGCTTAAGAATGAAAGAGATCAGGTTGCATGGGCGCGGAGGGCAGGGCGCAGTGACTGCAGCATCTATTCTTGCGGTTGCGGGCTTTGCCGATGGGAAGTTTACTCAGGCGTTTCCGGCGTTCGGGGTCGAGCGCAGGGGCGCGCCGGTGACGGCGTTTGTGAGGATTGACGATAAATTCATCCGGAGAAGGGATCAGGTTTACAACCCGGACATACTTGTTGTCCTTGATTCGTCGCTCTTCAAGGTCGTAGACATAGCTGGCGGCGCAAAGAAAGGTTCGATGATAATCGTCAACACCTCGGATGCTGGCTACAAGATTGAAGGCTTTGACGTGAAGACTATTGACGCGACGAAGGAGGCATTTGCCGTCCTGGGAAGAGACATTGTCAATACCGCGATGCTGGGAGCTTTTGCGGCGTTCACCGGTCTTGTGAGCAAGGACGCGATTCATGACGCGATAAAAGAGCAGTTCTCAGGAGAGCTGGCCAATAAAAATATAAAGTTGGTGGATCAGGTCTATGAAAAAGCAAAATCGAATTGATTACGGGTCTCTGAAGTCGAAGATCGGCAGCGTGGAGATAACCACTGGCGCGGTTTTGGAGAGCAACGGTTCAACATCAAAGACGAAGACGGGCGCCTGGCGCTCCCTTAGGCCCGTCGTGGACGAAAAGAAATGCATAGGATGCGGCATGTGCTGGACTTATTGTCCCGAGGGATGCATAACGAAAAAGGATGCGAAGAAGTTCGAGGTGAACTTCGATTATTGCAAGGGATGCGGGATATGCGCGAACGAGTGTCCTGTTAAAGCCATAGCTATGGTCGTGGAGGAAAAATAAAATGAAGCACGTAATGGAAGCATCTCACGCAATATCTGAGGCGGTGAAGATGATCAAGCCCAATGTGATCGCAGCGTATCCTATCACTCCGCAGACTCACATAGTGGAGAAGTTGTCGGAGTATGTGGCCAACGGAGAGATAGATGCGGAATACATACGGGTGGAATCGGAATTCGCAGCGATTTCCGCATGCCTCGGAGCAGAAGCGACGGGCGTCAGAGCTTACACGTCGACATCCTCTCAGGGCCTTGCGCTCATGTTCGAGATACTGTTCGTGATATCAGGAATGCGCCTGCCGATCGGTATGACCGTCGTCAACAGGGCTCTATCTGCGCCGATCAACATATGGAACGACCACCAGGACGGCATGTCCTGCCGCGATGCCGGCTGGCTGCAGATCTATGCCGAGACGGCGCAGGAATGCTTCGATCTGACCGTGATGCAGTACAAGATATCGGAGAACAGAGACGTGTTGCTGCCTTCGATGTTGGGCTTGGACGGATTCACTCTGTCGCACGTTTACGAGCCATTCGACATTCCGGAACAGAAGGAGATAGATGGCTTCCTTCCGGAATACAAACCGACTCACGCAGTCCTTGATCCCGGGCAGCCCCTCACGTTGGGCGCGCTTGGGTTCCCGTCTCATTATATGGAGTTGAGAAGGTCTCAGGTCGACGCAATGGAAGGCTCGCTTAAAGTGATAGAAAAGGTCTACAAGGAATATTCAGAGAAATTCCCCGTGCAGATCAAAAACACAAGGCCTGAGAAGTACTACCACATCGAGGAATACAAGATGGACGGCGCAGAGATTGTGTTCGTCGCAATAGGATCTGTCTGCGGCTCGATAAAAGACGTCGTAGACGACCTTAGGGCGAAGGGCGAAAAGGTCGGACTGCTGAAAATAATCACCTACCGGCCTTTCCCTATGGAAGCGATAAAGAAGTCTCTCAAGAGCGCAAGCAAGATCGCAGTCATAGAGAAGGCGATATCGCCCGGAGCAAACGGCCCGGTATTCGATGAGATCTCGTCGCTGCTGTTCGAAGCAAAGAGCGCCGCAGAGATACGAAACTTTATAGTCGGCCTCGGCGGAAGGGACGTCAAGCTGGACCACATACAGAAGATCTATGACATGACCAAGAAGAGCCAGGGCAAGAAGCAGGAGTGGATGTTTTGAGGTAAACAAAAATGGCAATAATGGGTTTCCCGGAAGAAGAATATTTCTCATGCGGTCATAGGGCGTGCGCAGGATGCGCATGCGCAACCGCGATCAGATGGATAACGAAAGCCGCAGGCAAGGACAGCATACTCGTCGAAGCAACAGGCTGCATGGAGGTAGTCAGCACGCCTTATCCTGAGACTGCCTGGAAGCTTCCATGGATACACGGCGCATTCGAGAACGCGTCTGCGATCGCATCAGGTGTCGCCGCTGCCCTCAGGACGCAGGGCGTGGAAGGAAAGAAAGTTGTCGCATTCGGAGGGGACGGCGCGACTTACGACATCGGCTTTGGGCTGATATCCGGCGCATTTGAAAGAGGCGAGAACTTCACATACGTATGCTACGACAACGAAGCGTACATGAACACAGGAATACAGAGAAGCGGCTCGACGCCGTTCGGAGCATCCACGACAACCTCCCCCGCGGGCAAAGAGAGCATAGGAAAGGTCGAATGGAAAAAGGACCTGATGCACATACTGGCAGCGCACGGTTCGCCTTATCTGGCATCGGCATCCGTCGGCTATCCGCAGGACGCATTCAGGAAACTGAAGAAAGCAATGGAGACTCCTGGTCCGACGTTCGTCAACCTTTTCGCAAGTTGCCCTACTGGTTGGAGAGTAGACCCGTCCAAGGCGATAGAGATTGCAAAGCTCGCAGTTGAAACCGGCGCGGTTCCGCTGTACGAGATAATCGAGGGCAAGCACGTCGTCAACGGGCAATCCAAGGACTTGTCCAAGCTTAAGCCGGTCGACGAATACCTGAAGGTCCAGGGCAGATACAGCCACCTCTTCAAGCCAGTGCGCAGGGAGAAAGAATTATCGATGATCCAGGACCGCGTCAGATCGAACCTACAGCGGCTGATAGATCTGTCTGAGAAAGGCTTCTAGAGGGTTTCTCTAATTCTTTTATAGCTAATCCCCAATTTATGTACTTTAATCATTTTTTATCCCCTAAAATTCATATAGTTTGAATCCCGAACTGCGTTAGCGGGTAACTATCATCTGATAATCACAACATGGAAGCAATAGTCAGAGACGCCATTACTCAGGCCAATATCCGCGAGGAGAAGAAAAAGGAAGAGATAGCGTCAAAGAAATTCCACGCGACGGTTCCGAAGCCTGGCGCGAGCACGGACGAGGAGCTCCTGAAGATAGTCGAAGGCATCAAGACGGCCATAAAGGTCGTGGGCTGCGGGGGAGCTGGAGGCAACACGCTCGACAGGCTGATGGAGATGGGCGTTGAAGGAGGAGATGTCATAGCGATAAACACTGATGCTTTGGACCTACTGTACACGCACGCGCACACCAAAGTCCTCATTGGCGCAAGTGTTAGCGGAGGAATAGGTGCTGGAAACGATCCTGAGGTGGGAGAGAAATGCGCCGAAGCCGACATAAAAAAACTCTCGGAAGTCATAACCGGAGCAGACCTGGTCTTCGTCACATGCGGCCTGGGAGGCGGTACAGGGACTGGCTCAGCTCCTGTAGTCGCGGAAGTGGCCAAGGACATAAACGCTCTGACTATCGGCGTCGTGACCCTTCCCTTCAGCGTAGAAGGCAAGGTGCGGGCCAGGAACGCCCTAATGGGCCTGAAAAAGCTCCGCAAGCACGCTGATACGGTTATCGTGATACCAAATGACAAGCTTCTCGAGATAGCGCCCAATCTTCCTCTGAATTCGGCATTCAAAGTCGCTGACGAGCTTTTGGCCAACAGCGTCAAAGGCATCACTGAGATGGTCACAAAGCCCGGGCTCGTGAACCTCGACTTCGCCGACCTAAAGACGATAATGAGAAGCGGCGGGACTGCGATGATCGGCATGGGCGCGTCCGGCAAGGATACTCCGATGGACCAGAGGGCCCGTGAATCCGTCGAAAAAGCGATGCAGTCGCCGTTACTCGATACTGACGTCAGCACTGCCGTTGGGGCTCTTATAAACATCATAGGCAGCAGGGACATGACCTTGGAAGAGGCCGAGGAGATTGTCCGAGTCGTATCCAGCAATATAAGCCCCGAAGCCCAGATAATATGGGGTGCCCAGATAGATGACACCTTGGACCGGAACATAATAAAGACTCTGGTCATACTCTCCGGAGTCAAGACGCCTCATTACGAGATAGGGCTTGAAGAGAAATTCGAGACAGGCGTCGAAGAAGAGGGAGACATTCCGTCAGACATGGGCCTCCGGTACGTATAAAAAAATAAAAAATGAACATACCCGACTTTAAAGGGCTCGCGACACGCGCCTACAAGGAGACCCGAAGGATCCTCAGGCTCACCCGGAAGCCGCGGGCTTCCGAATTCAACGAGACCGCGAAGATAACCGGCCTCGGAGTGATACTAATCGGCCTCGTAGGC
>CAIYYO010000074.1 GCA_903930485.1 Methanobacteriota archaeon | reverse complement strand
GATGATAAGAGACGCATACCGCGCAGGCCAGGACGACAACCGGGAAGAGCACGCGGCAAGGCGTACCGTAAAGGAAGACCGTGAAGCCGGCGCGGGCGCGGGAGATCACGCGTCAAGCGCCCGCATAAAGCACAGGAACCTCGTCGGGGAACATGGAAAAGAAACGGAAAAAGATTCAGAGGACCTTAAAGAATACAAGGAACGAATCCGTGAGATAAAAAAGAGAGTGGGGATAGAATAACATGACAGACAGGATAGACACGGACAACATCTACGTGGACGAGGACGAGAATTTCGTAGCCGTGCGCGTGAATACGAGGATATACAAGATGCACGCCATCATGAACGCAGCCGACGAATTTTTGGAGGAGTCGAATTTCGTCATAGACGGCGACCCGGAAAAAGAGATAATAGTCAAATTCGTCCCGAAGAGAAGGCTCAACAGGACGCAGTTGGAGGAGGTCGCGAACAGGTTCTGCACGCTCCTCGTATCATTCAGCTCTACAAGGTAAAAGATAAAAAAATGGACTCAGCGGAATTGGCAAAAAAACTGGACTACAGAGGCATAATAGTCCTCGCAGTGATATCCCTGATACTAGGATTCATATACAGCTTCTTCATAAACAACCTCGTCACCGCGATGATCGCCATGTTCGTGGCCGTGTTCGGCGCATACTTCATATTCACGACGTATTTTGAGGAAGAGAAGCCGGTAACCCTCATGGAAGGAGAGAGGATGATACTGCGAACCCTTGACAGGGGCTATGTGATGTTCCCGGGGAAGCTCGGAGGATTCATGACCAGCAAATCGCAGAGGGACCTCGACATATACCTCACGGACAAGAGAGTGATTGCGCGTAAGTCGTCCGGCGATTTCGTCTACGACCAGTACTTGAACACCATCGAGAGCGTGACGCCTGAAAGAAGGCTGATGACCCGCTACCTGCGCTTCCGCTACAGCGACAAGGGACGGGAGAAAGACGCGCTTTTGTTCGTAGGCGACGTCGACCTCTGGCTGAAGAGGTTGAAACAGGTCGGAGTAAAGGAGTCCGACATGCCGGCCGACGAGAACGCCGAGAAACAGAACAGGTTCATCGAAGACGCGAAGACCCTGAAGGATAAGATCGTTAAACATCAATAAAATGAAAAAAATCGTACCCGCGACTCGACTAGCCTTAGCCTCTTTGATAATCTTCATGATCACCGTGAATTCGTTAGCCTCAAACGAATGTTACAACGCCTGTCCCAGCCATAACTACAAGTGCGAAGAAACGTGCAGCACAGGGTATAATCAGATAAACAACGCTGCGGTAACCACTGACTGTATAAGCCAATCAGGCGACGACCCAATGGCCATATGCTGCTGCAAGGCCGGCGTGGCCGCAGGAACCGTATGCCAAACCGCATGCTCAAGCGCTGGAGGATACGCCTGCTCAAGCACGTGCGCCTCAGGCTACTCGCATACCACAACCAATACCGCAGCAGCGGACGCCAACTGCGGGTCAGGATCAATGTGCTGCTGCAAATCAACAACCCCAGCCACAGGAACAGTGTGCCAGACCTCATGCACTGGTTCGGCATCATATGCCTGCGAGAACCCATGCCGTACGGGATTCGCGCATACCACAACCAACACAGCAGCAGACGCAGACTGCGGTACGAGCAAAATGTGCTGCTGCGAATCGACAGTTACGGGAGCAGGAGCCAAATGCACAGCCGCATGCGCAAGCGCAGGAGGAGGTGGCTGCCAAACAAACACTTGTGCCCCGGGCTCGGTAAAATCAACCGATGCAGCTGCAAATACAGACTGCGGAACAGGCTCGGTGTGCTGCTGCAAATCGACGACAACCCCTACAGGAACGACGGCCACGACCTCCTCAGGCACCACAGCCACGACTGCAGACGCGGGAGGATCCGGAGGCTATGTCAAAGCGACCTGCCAATGCACCTGCGGGAAAGACAAGACCGGCGCCGTCAGACAGATTGGAGCGACAGGCCTGTACAAACCGGGATTCCTTGATTTTTCAGGAACGTCCTCTGCAGAAACAAAATGCCAGGCCCAGTGCGGGAGAACCTGCGGCGGATTCACAAGCTGCCCCACCGACAAGATCGCAAAATGCAGCGACTGCTGCGACGACTACTGCACCAATGAGTTCAAGGCAGGAACCGGGGCAGGGACCGGTGGCGACGACCCGGTAGAATTGTGCAAGGCCGCTTGCAGGAGCACCTGCGATTTCCGGGGAACTATCAACGGGATTACTGATATAATTTATACCGTCGCCGCCATCATCGGCGCGATAATGCTCGCCATCCACGGGATACGCCTTGTGACCTCGGGGGACGCCGGGGCCAGGGAATCGGCAAAATCCAGCATGGCGTACGTGATCCTTGCCTTGATAATAATAGCGCTCGCAGGGGCGGCGGTCAGGATGTTCACCAACATGGGCCAGAACATCGAGCCTGCGCCTCCCGACACTGGCGGGATATCGGCAACCGAGTGCGCCAAAGGCTGCTCGAATGCTGTAGCAGGTATATGTCAGGCACCCTCATGCCACTCGGTAGGGGGCGGGGGAAAATGCCTGCTTTCTAACGGTCAATGCATCCCGTGCCCGTCTCCGCCAAGATGCGAAGACAACGCTTTTATCTGGTGCCAGGACAACCCTTGCAAGGTTCCAGGCGGGTGCCAGAAAGACAACTTTAAGGGTACGTGCGTCGGGATAAACCCGTCACCTCCAACAACAACTCCTCCAGCCGTGGACTGCAGCACATGCAGCGGCGTGACTTGCCTGCCGGTAAACTGCGACAACCTCGGAGGAGGAGGAAAATGCTTCTACACAAAGGCGGGCGACTGCGCCGCATGCACCACAAGCACCAAATGCGAAGATTATGGATTTACGATCTGCACAGCCAATGTGTGCAAAATCAACCTGCCCAAAGGATGCCAGAAAGACTTGTCCCCGGCAAGCAGCGGATGCCTGACGGTGACCTAAAAGATCAATACTTCAGGACATGCTCAGCACATTCCTTATCTGTGACTAAACAGTCTTCACGGCCACGTATCCGTCGGCCACGAGCTGGTCTATTATCGTCTTCATCGTGGCCTTGTCGGTAGACGTCTCTTTCTCTATCTGCTCTAGGCTTTTCTTTCCGTCTATCGCGGCAATCACTACCAGGGTCTGCTTCGAGGTCACGTATTTGAGCTTGTCGCGGAAGCCTATGTTCTTCTTGTACTCGGGCACAAGTCTCGGCCCTTTATCCAGAGGCGCCTGCAAAGCATCGGCAGGATTCCTTTCCTCGGGCTTTACTTCGACCTTGACTTCGGTCACGGGCCCTTTTTCGGTGAAAGCCCCGACCGGTATCTCTTCCTGGGCCAGCACGGTCGCATCCGGGTTGTCGCCGTCGATGCCGACGAAACGCTTCTTCTTCTTGTCCCATCCCCAATACACATCGACGCTTTTCTTCAGCCTCTGTATCTCCGAGGAAGCCTTGTCCATCCATTCCCTGGACTCCTCTTTCTCGGCCGGCTCGCCAGCCGCTTCCTTTACGGCAGGTTTCGCGGCTGCGGCTTCCCGCGCCGTCTCCACTTCCTGGAGAATCCTCGCCTCCCTCGCCCTCAGGAGCGATTCCTCAAGAGGCGACCTTGCGACCGAGGGACCCGCTTGTGCAGGCGTGTGAGTGTTCAATGCTTCCTTTTTTTCCGCCTCCAGGCTTGCGCGCGCCTGACGGAGCTCTTCAAGAAGCCTCGATTCCTGCATCTTCAAAGATTCTGCGCTGAGCCGTCCTTCGATCCTGTCCGGCGACTCTTCTTCCTTTTTATCGGCTTCGTCTTTGAGCATGACGTCGTCCGATATCTCTTCTATGTCCTTCTTTGCATCGTCCTGCAGCGAATCTTCCTGGTAGATAGATTCACGAGGGGCATTTGAGCCGTACGGTGCCCCTTTCAATTCCTGGGCCGGCTGTGCCTGTTTTTTCGGCGCCTCCTCTTCTTCTTCGAGTATCATCTCGTCAGGTATTTCCTCGGCGGGTTCTTCTCTAGCGTTTTGATGGAAGGATTCCTCCCCCATAGGCTCCCTGTGGGCTGTGACTTCGCCTTTGAGGATCATGGAATCTGAGAGCTGTTCTATCGAGCTTGTGCCGAACTCCTGGCGCATTATCATCTCACGGTAAGGCTTCTCCCTTTCTTCCAGGTTCTTCCACTGCTTTTCGAGGTCGGTCCATTCGTCTTCAAGGTCTTCCCATCCCTCCATGCCCTCGATGACTTCTTCTCCGCTTATCTCCTGAACGGTCTTCACTAGGTCCCGGATAAGCTCTAAAAGGGCTCCTTCGTTCGCATTAACCACGAGCCGGAATTCGTTATCGGTCAGGGAAGCGGCTTCGAACGTGCCGTCGCAAGACGTCACCGCAGCCATGAATTCCTCGAAGGCCTTCTCCCCGTAGACGGTCCTCTTAGCCGAAGGCTCCTTGAAAGAAACAGCGATGATGAAGTCGCTCTGGACCAGGATGTCCACCTCGTAGGCTTTGCCGCCGCTGGAAAGGGCGACATGTATCGAGCCCTTGAATTCCTCGGGCAGGGATTTAAGGATGCTGCCTATCTCTTTAATGCTCCCAGTCCACTTCTTGTTGATCGGAGACGAATCCATTTTTTTGTTGTGAGACGATTAAACCCTATCTTGTTTTCCAGGCGCCGCATATCTTCAGGCCCTGGCCTATGGACGCAGTGTACGGGACGCATGCCTCGCCCGCTATCCTTTCCCCGTGCCCGGTCTTGGATACGGTGAAATATTCCCTGACTGAAAAGTCTTCGACGACCGCCTTCATCCTGACCACGGCATCGGAGAAAAGCTCGAGCATGTCGAGGACGCTGTTCTCGTAAGGCCACTCTGTGAACATGAAAAAACCGGTCGCATTGTTCTCCTCGAAAAGGCCCCTCCAGACCGCGAACTCGAGTATCGCCCCTTCCCCGCAGTGGTCTATCAGGTTCGAGACCGAATCATAGACTACGATGGTGTGCCCGTTCCCGGAACTCTCGAGGGCCTGCCGGAGCGAACTCGTGATGGACTTCACGCTCCTCGGGTCCTCGACATGGAACCTCTCCGCCGAGTCGGAGAAGACGAGTCCAGAATGCGCGTCGACGAAAACCAGGCTGCCGTCTTTCAGATATTCCGACGGGTCGTAGCCCTGCTGCCTCATCTCAGAAACAACGACGCTGGGCTCCTTGGACGAATTGACGTAGATGCAGGAGTCTCCTTCGCCGAGGGCTTCCATCATGATGTGGTATGCGAACGGGGCATTGTCGACGCCCGGATGAGCCCATAAAAGAGCTATGCTCGAATGCCTCACCCCTCCCCCGAGGAAGGCATCAAGCTCGGATATATTAGTAGACCTGACACCCATTTTCAAGAAGATTACGTTTCACTATATTGTTAAATCTTACACATCTAAGAATATATACCTTCACCGTTTCTGCCTGAAGTGCTCGAAGCCCCTGTTCTCAAGAAAAGATTCCTTGCCTTCAGTGATCAGGGAAACGCTCTTTCCGGACACGACGCCTATCTCTGTCGCGCCGACCAGGGCAGCCGCCTTGGAGTAATCCTTCCTCGGCACCGTGAACAACAATTCGTAGTCGCCGCCGCCGTAGAGCGCTTTTTCCGTAACGTCCATACGGTACGTCTCGGCGAACTCCCGTCCCTTGGGATCTATCGGTATCTTTTCCAGGCTTATCTTCAATCCAGCGCCGCTTGCGGCCGATATGTTGTGCAGCCCCACGGCGAGACCGTCGGAAAGGTCTGTCATGGAGGTCGCGTATTTTTCAAGGATCATCCCTTCCTTCACCCTTGCCTCGGGTCTCATCGCTTTCTCGATGACCGACCTGAATCCTTTGGTGTCCCGTTTTTTTAGGAGGACCTCGGTGCCTATGGATGCGCTGCCCAGCGTTCCGGTGACTGCTACGACGTCTCCGGCTTTGGCGCCCGAGCGCAGGACCGGTTTTTTAACGCGGCCTATGCAGAAGCCCGCGAGCGTCAATTCGTCGGTTTGCTTCGTGTCTCCGCCGGCGTATTGCATGCCGAGCCTCTTGCATTCCAGGTCTACCGCACGGGCAAGCTCTTCAAAATCTTTTATCTCGATGTCCGGGAGGCCGCAGGACAGCAGGAAGGCTAAAGGTTTCCCGCCCATGGCCGCAACGTCGCTCGCGTTGACGTTGACGATGAATCGGCCGATGTCCCTGTAGCTCATCCCAGGGAGTACGTGGGTCTTTTCATATATCATGTCAGTCGTAAGCACCAGGAAGCCGTCCTTGTCCTTGATGCACGCGGCATCGTCGCCTATTTCCAGGAAAGATGTGAGCTGCCTGATAAGGCCTCTCTCGCCGATGTAGGATAGTTTCATCTCATTTAATCACATAATCTAATTAAATAGATTGGGTTAATAATGAAATTCGACACCAAAGGCATAAAGTCCCGCGCCAAGGAGAACTTCGAGAAGACGTGGCTTGACACGGCAAAG
>CAIYYO010000073.1 GCA_903930485.1 Methanobacteriota archaeon | reverse complement strand
GGAGCCTGCTGTAACATCGCAACCGGCTGTTTCCTTTCAGGTAAGCAGTCATGCGGGACATGCCAGCAATGTACTGGAGCGAGCAGTTCATGCAGTTTCATAGCTGCGGGAGTTGATCCAAACAACGAGTGTCCCGGGGCCTTCGGCACCTGCGCCGGTGCGAATTGCAATGGCGCCGGTGCTTGCCAGTATCTTGCCGTCGGTAAGCAGGGCTGCGGCACTTGTCAGGGTTGTACTGGTTCGAGTTTTGCCTGTGCTCAGGTCGCTGCAGGGTCCGATACTTATAATGAGTGTCCTGGCGCTTTCGGAACCTGTGCTGGGGCTAACTGTAATGGTGCGAGCGCGTGCCAGTATCTTGCCGTGGGTAAGCAAGGCTGCGGGACCTGTCAGTATTGTACTGGTTCGAGCTTTGGATGCTCGAATGTGGCTGCGGTCTCTGATCCTTATGGTGACTGTCCGGGCGCCTTCGGCACTTGCGCGGATACGAATTGTAACGGTGCAGGCGCGTGCAGTTATCTTGCGGCGGGTAAGCAGGGTTGTGGTACTTGTCAGGGTTGTACTGGTTCGAGTTTTGCCTGTGCTCAGGTCGCTGCAGGGTCCGATACTTATAATGAGTGTCCTGGTGCGTTTGGGACTTGCGCTGGGGCTAACTGCAATGGTGCGAGCGCCTGCCAGTATCTTGCGGCCGGTAAGCAGGGCTGCGGTACTTGCCGGTATTGTACCGGTTCGGGCTTCTCATGCTCTAATGTGGCTGCCGTCTCCGATCCGTATAGCGACTGCCCCGGGGCCTTCGGCACTTGCGCGGATACGAATTGTAATGGTGCAGGCGCTTGCAGTTATCTTGCCGCCGGCCAGCAGACCTGCGGGGTTTGTAAATATTGTACCGGCGCCGGTTTCGCTTGCACAAACGTAGGTGCTGGGACCGATCCGTATAACGCTTGCGCAGCGTCTTACAACGGCTGTGCGAATATCTGCGTGAAGAGCGGTCCCGACGGGAACTGCGACGGGTCCGGCTCCTGCAATGCCGCAGGACTTTCGGCTAATGTTGCGGTGAACAACTATTGCAGCGCCGGAAGCGAGGTTGCGGGCGTATGCAATGCGGTTTACGCATGTTCCAATGCGCAGAGTACCAACGGCGCCTACAACAATGCCGCAAGCCCGTTCTGGACCCAGGCCTACTGCACGGGCGCCGGGGCATGCACTCGTTCCGGAAGCACTGCGGATGCCGACCTGAGCACCGGCGCTTGTACGTGCCGGCAGGGAGCCACTCGCTGGGCCATCGGCGGAGAGGTTGACGCAGCCGGCTGCTGCGGAGACGAAGCCGGCGAATACAAGCTGACGCGGGTTTGCACTTCCGGGTGCGTGACGAGCGCTGCGGATGATGCGTGCTGTAACGCTAACAATAAATGCGTTTATTCCTCCGCCTGCTATGCGACTGGAGTCTGTTACACCAACCTTATATGCAATGCCGGCTCATGGGTCAGCCACTGTTCCAACGGCATCAAGGACTGCGACGAGACCGGAACGGATTGCGGAGGCAGCTGCAGTTCATGCCCAGTGTGCTGGAACGGCGCGAACAAGTATCTGTACCAGCACGGGGGCAACCAGCTTGCGAAGTTCTGCAAGTGCGCAACGGGCACGTACGGAGCGCAAACCTTTGTCTGGGACTGCAACACGCGCCAGCCCACTTATAAATACACCGACGAAGGGGACAACTACAACTGGGGGACGGCTTCCGATGCCACAACGGACCTATGTACCTGGATATCGGTCCAGTGCTCTAATTCAGTTACATATTCGCTGAGCAATACGTACTATCAAAAATAGGCGTTGAACAAGACTGGAAAAAGCCTTACCCATCGATGTTTTTATAACTAGGCGCCAAATGATTAATCGATGCCACGATCCAGAGGACAAGCCGGTTTGGATCTGATCGCCTCGTATGGCTGGGTTGTTTTGGTAGGCATCGGCGGTGCTTTGATCCTTTCCCAGATGGGTACTTTTAATCCTTCCCAGTGCGGCAAGAATCTTCTCGGGTTTTCCCAGGTTGTGCCGGTTGATTGGACTGTTTATGTGGGGACAAACATAATGCTCGTCTCCGTACAGGTGGATAACTGGGCCGGTGACGATCTCGAGGTCGATAATCTGTCCGCGTCATTCGAGGATTTGAGTTGTACGGGCGATGCGAGCGTGGTTCTTGAGCCGGGCAACAAGTCTACTTTTACCTTGAATTGCACGGGTTTCAAGGGCAAGAGTTACAATCACGGGGAGTGCTACAACGTTCATTTAGACATCAATTACCATAATCTTGTTTCCGGCAACTACGACGACAGCCAGGGCAAGATCAAGGGTTCGTTCGAGGAGTTCGTCGCTATGACTTCTACGACGACCTCAACTACTCTTGCGGTGACTACGTCCACTTCTACCACGACGACTATTTGCGCCTTGGACAGTCAATGCCCGTTCTGTCAGAAGTGTGTCTCGGGCTTCTGCGCTAATGAAGGCACTGCCGAGGATTCGAAGTTCGAGTGTCCGGGAGCTTTCGGAACTTGTGCCGGCCCTTTCTGTAACGGGGCGGGCGCATGCCAGTACCTCGCCGCAGGAAAGTGGGGATGCGGTATGTGCCAGGGTTGTACCGGTTCAAGTTTTGCCTGTGCTCAGGTTGCTGCGGGTTCCGATACCTATAACGAGTGCCCCGGGGCCTTCGGCGCGTGCGCGGGTGCGAATTGTGACGGCGCTGGTGCCTGTCAGTTTTTGGCCGCGGGCAAGAATAGCTGCGGTACGTGCCAGTATTGTACCGGGGTCGGTTTCGGATGCGCGAACATGGCGGCTGGTTCTGATACTTATGGTGATTGTCCTGGGGCATTCGGTGCTTGCGCGGATTCGAATTGCGACGGTGCGGGCGCTTGTCAGTATTTATCCGGTGAGCAGTCTTGCGGGGTATGCCAGACGTGTACCGGTTCCGGCTACGCTTGTAGCCTTGTCCCTTTAGGCCAGGATCCCAACAATGATTGCGCGGCTAACTGGGACGGTTGTTCCGGCAGTTGCGTCAAGACCGGCACGGATGGTAACTGCAACGGTGCCGGGGTATGCAACGCCGGCGGGGCTTCCGCAAATTGTTCTGCAAATACCACGTGCTCTGCCGGTTCATGCGTCTATTCCGGGTCCTGCGGTTCAAGCGGCGTATATTGCTCGACGCACTACCGTTTCCAGGACAGTTACCGGTGTGACGGAGGCGGCATCTGTTCGTTCGTGAGTTCGTCGACCAATTTGCAGGACTGCGGTACGAGCTATTGGGGGAGCAATTACCAGTGCTCGGGGCAGCAGCCGCAGAGGCAGTATTTTACTATCGGGTGTTCGTCCGGTTCGTGCACTAATGTTTCCTCATGGCAGAATAACGGGTCAGCATGTACTGGTGGAGAAAACAATAGATGCGTCGGCGGGTCGTGCGTTAATCAATGCTCTAACGGATTGGACGACGACGGGGACGGCTACACGGATGGCCAGGACACGGACTGCGGCGGATGCGGTCAATGCGTCAGCGGAGCCTGCTGTAACATCGCAACCGGCTGTTTCCTTTCAGGTAAGCAGTCATGCGGGACATGCCAGCAATGTACTGGAGCGAGCAGTTCATGCAGTTTCATAGCTGCGGGGTCTGATTCCAACAACGAATGTCCAGGGGCCTTTGGTACTTGTGCAGGTGCGAATTGCAATGGGGCTGGCGCTTGCCAGTATCTTGCCGCCGGCAAGCAGGGCTGCGGTACTTGTCAGGGTTGTACTGGTTCGAGTTTTGCCTGTGCGCAGGTCGCGGCAGGTTCTGATACGTATACTGAGTGTCCGGGCGCGTTTGGGACGTGCGCAGGGGCTAACTGCAATGGTGCGAGCGCCTGCCAGTATCTTGCGGCGGGTAAGCAGGGTTGCGGTACTTGTCAGGGTTGTACTGGTTCCGGTTTCGCCTGTGCGCAGGTCGCGGCGGGTTCTGACACCTATAACGAGTGTCCGGGCGCGTTCGGTACGTGTGCCGGTGCGAATTGTAATGGTGCGAGCGCCTGTCAGTATCTTGCCGCCGGTAAGCAGACTTGCGCCACGTGCCAGTATTGTACCGGTTCGAGCTTTGCCTGTTCGAGCGTCGGAGCCGGTTCGGATACTTACGGTGACTGCTCGGGCAATTGCGACGAGTGCAACGGTGCCGGCGCTTGCAGGGCGAATAATGCTCTGTGCGCCAATACGGTTGCTTCATGTACTTGTTCGGGTTCCGGAAATTCTTATAGCTGTCAGAGCTGCACTAATGCTTTTGGCGCTTGCGGTTATGCTCAGTGCAGCAGTTATGCCTGCAGTAATCCTGTTTATGCTGCGGGTACGGACTGCGGGGCTTTGTGTCAGTCGTGTGACGGTTCAGGGAACTGCGTCAATACCGCGAACGGCTTAGACTACCAGAGCGAATGCCCGGGAGCCTTCGGCACCTGCGCTGGATTGAATTGTAACGGAGTTGGCGCGTGCCAATATCTTGCAGCCGGCAAACAAGGATGCGCGACCTGTCAGGTCTGCACCGGTTCCGGCTTTGCCTGCTCGGTCGTGGCTTCAGGCCAGGATCCATACGGCGACTGTCCCGGCGCTTTCGGCACTTGCGCGGCCGCGACTTGCAACGGTGCAAGCGCATGCGGGTATGTCGCAGCCGGCAAGGGTTCTTGCGCTACGTGCCAGTATTGTACGGGCGCTAGCTTCGCTTGCGCGAACGTCGCCAACGGCCAGGATATGTACAATGATTGCCCTGGCGCTTTCGGGACATGCGCAGGCGCAAATTGCAACGGTGCTGCAGCGTGCCAGTATCTTGGGGCCGGCAAGCAGGGATGTGCGACATGCAAATACTGTAACGGCGCCAGTTTCGCCTGCTCGAACGTCGGGGCCGGAACGGATCCGTATAATGATTGTAACCCTGTATTTAACGGCTGCTCGGGGAGCTGCATCAAGACCGGCCTTTCAGGTGCGTGTAGCGGCGCTGGCGCATGCTCCGCAAGTTCCCAGAACGTCGCTGCCGGCAATATCTGCAGCGCAGGAAGCGAGGTCGCAGGCGTATGCAACGCGGCGTGGAAGTGTTCGACGGCCATCAATACGGACAATGCTTACGGGAACAGCGCGACGGGCCAGTATTATACCCAGGGCATCTGCGATGGGGCCGCCAGCTGTGACCGCTCCGGAGCCAACGGGAACCACTGCACCGACGGCGTCAAAGACTGCGACGAATGCGGCGTCGATTGCGGAGGAAGTTGTGCCGCCTGCGCGGGCTGCAACATGAGGAGCTGTGCTGGAGTAGCGCATTACGCAGCTACTGGAGTTCCAAACGGTCACTGCAACGTGAACGGCGACTGTTTGCAGGGGATATGCGAAAACGGCCTCTGCTGTCCGGCGGGCTACTGCGGGCTAGCTGACGGAATAAACGACCTCTGCTATATTGTTGGCAACGGTAAGAATTACGGCGCTGCCAACTGGATATGCACGGCTCAGGCAACGTGGAAATACGCCAATGCAGAGAGCACTGCGACAACCAGCTGGTGCTGTTCGGGGATTAATGATAACAACTACTGCTGCCTTGCCAACCAGTGCGGATACGGGACGGTGCAGACAGGCGCCTGCTACAACATAGGCCAGACCTCGAACCAGGGCGGGACGATATATACCTGCTGCAGCCAGGGGGTCTGGAAATTTGGGACCGGGGCAACCTGCGCAATAGCCTCTCAGTGTTGTTCAGGAGTATGCAGCAGCTCCAAATGCACGTGAACTGTGCACCCCTGAGATATTGGCATTATATTAAAGCGTAATTCCAATTCGTATACATGGATTTTTCCAAGATACTCATAGGCAGCATAGGCATAGCTTTATACATGCTCATACCTGGGATAGCCCTGAGCCTTGCCATGTACCCCCGAAGGAAAGACCTCGGCATGGTCGACAGGATAGGTCTCGGCATGTTCCTCGGTGTCGTGGTGCCCTTCATCCAGTACTTCAACGACAAGAACTTTTATACGCCCATAAACACGACCACGACGATAGCGACTCTTCTCGCCGTCACGATAATAGGGCTGGCAGTCTGGCTGGTCCGGCTGAGGATGAACCCCACGGAGACTGCGCAGTCTGCCTGAAGTCCTGAAGCTTCTTTTTTGTCCGACGGGCGCGTATTCCGCGATTTAAATACTGTTTGCCTCCATTAAATAATCATAATGGAATTCGTGAAGAACGTACGAGACCCAATACACGGAACGATCTCCCTCACCGAGCAGGAGCTCAAGCTGGTCGACACTGCATACATGCAGAGGCTCCGCAGGATAAAGCAGAACGGGCTATGCTACCTGGTGTACCCTGCTATGAACTCGACCCGCTTCGAGCATTCACTGGGCGTGATGCACCTTGCAGGGCTGATGGCCGACCACCTCGAAGTGCCGGACGAAGACAAGGAAAAACTGCGGATAGCCGCGCTGCTACACGACGTCGGCCACTGCCCGTTCTCGCACACCTCGGACGAGATACTTGCAAAGAATGAAGACTCGCACGAAGACAACGCGGCAAGGCTCATACAGAAAACCGTCATGTCCGACATCATCGCGAAAAAAGACATCGACCCGAAAGAGATATCGGCTCTCATCAAAGGAAAGGGAAGGCTTGGAAGGATACTGTGCTCCGAGATAGACGTCGACAAGATGGACTACCTCGTGAGGGACTCGTATTATGCAGGAGTCGCCTACGGCACAATAGACCTTGAAAGAGTGATCTACGGGACGACGTTGGGGAGCGAAGGTTTGGTAGTCAGAAAGGGAAGTCTCGAGGCCGTGGAATTCCTCCTCATATCAAGGAACCTCATGTACGAGACGGTCTACAGGCACCACACAAAGCGCATAGCAGAATCGATGTTCCGGACCGCCTTATCCAGCCTGATGAATAAGAAGCTCAAATACGACGAATTCCTCTCAATGGACGACATAGACCTCGTCTACAAGATGCGGCACGCAGGCGGATACTCCCAGGAGATGATGAAGAGGATAGACGACAGAAAGCTCTTCAAAAAGATATTCCAGGAAAAGATGAGCCTCGTCGAAGAAGCCTTCAGGGAAGACCTCAAGAAAAACAAGGAAAAGATCGAAGACAGGATAGCCAAAGACCACGGGATAAAGAAAGGCTACCTGCTGCTGGACATACCCGAGGCAAAGATGTCGGAATTCAGGACACAGGTGGAAACAGACGAAGGCCTCAAAGGAATAGATGAGGTCTCGAGCCTCGCGAGAACGCTGGAACGATCCGAGCAGGAGAAACTCACCCTCTGCGTGTATGCGGCGCCTGAATACATCGGCAAACTAAAGAACTTCAACCCGGAAAAATATATTGAATTCGCGCAGACGCGGCTTGGGAAGTTCCTTTAATTTTTCCCCCTTCCTAAACCAAAAAAAGATAGATCATTTCTCCCGTCAGGAACGTCAGCGAATTAATTACAAAAGATATCACAAGCATCTTCTTTATCCCTTCCTTCGGGAAAAACAGCGTCAGTATAGCTGCTTCTATCAATACGACCATCAGTTCGCCGATGAATAGGTAGTACCCTGCGGGCAGGATAGACGGAAAAACGAACCAGAGCGCCGGATGCGTTACGATGTTCATCATCAGTCCCGCTGAGACGACGCGTCCGGTCGGATACTTTTTCAGCAGTAAAAGCAGGCAAGGCAGTTCGATGAATAACGTGAGAAGGAACGCGGTCAGCCAATCCATTGTTCCAGGTTCTTTGAATAAAGCCTTAACGCGATGTAGAGAGCTGCGGCAGTAATCAGGATGGTTGAAAGAGTCAGGAGTTCGCTCGAATAGAATGTTTTCAATTCAGTGAACGCAGGCAGAGCCCCGATGATCAATGCAAGGCATGTTAGCCCGAACGCGAAGCCCGGCCTTCCCGGAAGCATGTTTGATACCGCTGTTAATGTGATCGGCATCGTGGCCTGGAACAGGAACATCCCGATTATGGCAAGGAAAGGCGTGCCTGAGCCGTAAGCAAGGAGAGGCGCCGATAAAACAAGCGTCGCTACTGCGACCGGGAGCCATCCGAATCTGTCGCCTATTATGCCGCCTAACGCTTTGCCTGCCACCACTCCGAATGTGAGGAGCATGAGCAATGAATAATCCGTCTTCCAAGGGAACACAACTACCATGCCGATAAGAGAGCGGACCATGACGGCAAGGAGCACCAGGACTATTACAAGCTCGTAGTGCCTTCCTCCTGGAGCGGCTTTTTGTTGGTTGTAATCCACCGCAGGAGGCTTTACTTTTATAATGATAGCGCAGGCGACTGCAAGCAGGAGGATGAACGGCCATGCGACGAATCCCCCGGTTCCGATCAATACGCCAGCCGTCACGCCTAAAGCCCCCGGAGCGACATATATCCCTGGCGCAGCCGCCTTCTTCGGCGTCAGGTTGAGAGAGATGCTTCCGCCTCCGACGTGGAATAAGGCGTTGCCTACGCCCGCGAGGACGATGGAAAACAGGGGTGAGTAGGCCACAGAAAAAACAGCCGACGCCGTCAGAACACACCCGGCCAACGCGGCGGAACGGGGCTTCCTCAATCTGTCGACTTCCAGGCCGATAAGGGCCTGCAGGCCGAAAGCAAGGACATTGTAGGCGATGACCAGGGCGAAGAACTCGTCCTGGCTCGTCCGGTTCAGCAGGCTGAACAAAACCGCTATGCAGGAGGCGTCTATCAAGGCGTGCGTCGAGCCGTAGACTAGGAGGTTGCTAGCGATGGTACGTGTAGACGGTTTTTCCATTGGGCACCTGATAACTTATTGAATAATGTAGGTATATAACCAATAAAACAATTTAATTTAATGTGAAAAAGATAGAGTGCCGTCAATTAATGATTTATAGCCTTGTTTCTATAGGTTATTGATGAAAAAACGGCATCTTGCGATCATGGGGGCGGTGGCTCTGATTTTCCTTGTCATCATATCTCTGGTCTTTTTGAATTCTAATGAGCAGCCTAAATATCCCTATAATCTAAAACCAGTAGGGATCGCTTATCACGACGACGGCGCACTCTTTATCGAATACAAGAACGTTTACGACAGGGTTTTAAAGGTGACCTCAGTCGAGCTTAGTGATACGATAAACGGAGAGAAATGCATCGGCGTCTCGGCTCAGGAGAGGCCCGTTTCGGAAGTCTTCCTAAGGACCGGCGAAGGGTTCACATTATCTGCCAATTGCCTGAAGAAGTATGCTGGCGATCCATTTGATTTTTTCATCGAGCTGAACTATACAGAGAACAGCGGCTTCCACAAAGCCTATCACACCGAACAAGGACATATCAGAGGATATGTGGTTTCGACTAAAGAGCCTTTGTATGAATGTTCCAATGGATGCTATCAGATGCCTGCTGTCCTATAAGGCTTTGTACAAGACACCTATTTACTGGCCTTCTCCCTCACCGGCTCCAGTATCTCCGCCAGCTTCTCTGCGGCCTCGTTCTTATGCTCATTCATTTTTTATTCATAAAATCCATAGCTATAACTATGGAAACTACCATCCAGCTCAATAAGCAAACCGTGCAGGTGCTCAAAGACATGAAAAAGAAATCCGGCATGAAGAGCTACGATGAGCTGATAAACTCGCTGATCCGCAAGCAAAAGAAGACTTCTAAGTCCATGTTCGGATCGAATCCCCGTCTGGATCCCTTTACGGAGGAAGAACGGTTTACGGACAGGGAATACCCTTAAAATGGCTGGATACGTTATAGACACTTATGCCTGGATAGAGTATTTCCGCGGAAGCCCCGAGGGGATTGTAGCGAAGGGATATATCGAAAGCCGCGAAACGGCAACTCCTACGATAGTCATACTGGAACTGCGCAAGAATCTTGTCAGAAAAATAAAGGAAGGAAAAGAAACCCGTAAAGGCGCGGAAGAAAAAATGGATTACGTCAGATCAGCTTCAACAATCATAGACCTTGGATACGCTTCTTCGATCAAAGCAGCGGAAACCGATTTGGAAATGAAGCAGAAAGTCAAAAATTGGGGCGTGGCGGACGCCATAGTCCTTTCTGCGGCGAGAGAGCTGAATGCGAAAGTGGTGACTGGCGACGAACATTTCAGGGGCCTCCGGGATGCGGTGATGATAAAATAATCTATTTCCCGACCTTTTCCTTTACCGGCTCCAATATCTAATTACATTAAAACTCATACAGCAAAGTAATTAACCCCTTTGATGAATAACTTATCGATGGATTTACGAATTAAATCTGCTCTTTTGTCGTCGTCCACATTTGCCATTATCTATCTGTTAATTATTTTATTATTTAATTTTCGTCCGTCATCTGCTATCCTGGCATTTTATCTGATTGCCTGCTCTCCTGCGCTTGCCTTTTTTACGATGCTTGTTTATAGAAGGACTGGCGGTGTTTTTTTCAAGAATTTTTTGGCATCAGTCGCATGGGCCGTTTTATTCTACAGTATTTTTGTGGGCTGTTTTTCATTCGGTCTGCGATTTTTTTCATCGTATCCTGACCAAGACCCCCTGAAATCTGACGTTTTCGTTTTTTATCTTTTTGTGTCGGATTTGGCAGCCGGATTTATTGTTTCATTGACCGTCGCAGTCATCTGCATCATTGGAGCCCCAATTGGAATCGGGTTGGCGATGTTGCTTCATCAGATAATGAATAAAAAAACAAAGGCCGATAGGCAACCCGGTAATCCAGCGGTCTTCGAGCCAGACCTACAAAAAAGCGGCATGAAAGCTTTCCTCGCTTGGGTCTTGGTGGCAGTTATACTCTTTTGCTTAGTTATATGGTTTTTCGGTGTTTTCCTGTGAGTTACAACCCTTTAAGATTTCTTTCACTTCCCGACCTTCCCCCTCACAGGCTCCAGTATCTCTGACAGCTTCTCAGCAGCCGTGTTCTTTAGGTCCATGGCGTGCAGCTTTTTGCCGAGGTATGCGGCTTCGAGTTCGGCGTATGACTGATACGAAACGTCCCCGCCGAATTTCTCCGGCCTTTTTATCTCGACGGTTCCCAGTTTCGGGAAGAGTATGTATTCGTAAATCTGGAGAACCGGATTACCCTCTTTTTCAATCGGGCAGTATGCCTTGTTGATCTTTTCCTTGATGCCTTCGGGCTTCTCGTCTACTTTGATCATCGTCTCCGGTTTGCTGGACGACATCTTGCATCCCGGTCCCTGAAGCGATACGAGTAGCGGCGTGTGGAGGCAGACTGGGTTCTTGTAGCCGATCTCGGGCAATAGTTCGCGCGCGAGCATGTGTATTTTTCTTTGCTCCATTCCTCCGTGGGCGATGTCGACGTCCAAGGCTTTTATGTCCGCTATCTGCATGAGAGGGTATATCATCTGTGAGACGTGGGCGTTTTCGAGGTCGCGGGCTACTTCCTGCATGCTCCTCATCGCCCGGTTCAGGGTCGTAAGCAGTCCCAGGTTGAGGACGTCGTGCACATATTCCTTGTTGTATTCGAAGTCTGTCCCGCGGACGTATTCCGCGTTCTTCAGGCCCAGCCCTTCGAAGCAGTTCCTCCAGTAGACCGTCATCTCTTCTATCCAGTCCTCGGTCCCTTTCCTGTTCAGGAGAGTATGGAGGTCGGCGAATAGAACTTTTACATTGAGCCCTGCTTTCTGCAGGTCCGCCTGCTTCATGACCGCGACCATTGTGCCGATATGAACCGGTCCGCTGGTCTCGTAGCCGCAGTACGTCGTCGGCGTCTTTTTCTCTTTGAGCAGGGCGTCTAGCTCTTCCTCGGTCACCAGTTCGGCGACGTTCCTCTTTACAAGGATCGGGTCTATCATCGTTTCAGGGATTCGAGATCGCTTATTATGTCCCATAGCGTGGTCTTGGCGTGCATGGGGATGTTGATGTCGTTGGCCACTTCTTCTATTCCGTATATCGCGGTCGTGACGCGCATGGAGAAATCCTGGTCCTTCTTTTTCAGGTCGTCGCCGACTTTTTTGAGGACTGATTTGACCCTTCTCGGCATGGAGTAATCCTGCGATGTTTCGTCTATTTTTACCAAGACCTTTTCCAGTTCCATTTTCCTTTATTCTTCTTGAAAACCTGCTTCTTTTTTTTGATATAGAAATAGGCAATACCCAATGTATTAAATATAATCGACCTTGCTAATAAAAAATGGATTATCTGGCGAAGGGCGCCGAGGCGGTGCTTTACCTTGAGGACGGCAGGCTGGTCAAGGAGAGGGCGGTGAAGGAGTACCGCATCAGGGAGCTTGACGATAGGCTCAGGAAGCTTCGCACCCAGAGGGAGGCCAAGCTTCTCGAGAACGCGCAGAACGCAGGCGTCGCGGTCCCAAAGATATACAAGACCGACATGCGGGGCTATAAGATATTCATGGAATACGTCAAAGGCCCCTCAGTTAAGGAGGTGCTTGAAAAAGCCTCGGATGACGAAGCAGGCATCATCGCTGAAAAGATTGGTTCGATGGTCGCCCGGATGCACGACGCAGGGATAGTTCACAACGACCTTACGACCTCTAATATGCTCCTGCACGAGGGGCTTGTCTATTTTATCGATTTCGGGCTGGGCGCGACTTCCTCGCGGATAGAGGATAGAGCCATGGATCTCGTGGTGCTTAAGAGGTCTCTGTCGGTCGCGCATACGGCGGGATTTAAGGAACTGTGGTCGGGTATTCTCGAATCCTACAAGCGTTGTGCGAAGAATGTTCCGGAAGTCCTTTCAAGGGTCGACATGATAGAGAAACGGGTCAGGTATTCCGAATCTACAGCACTTTGAGCAGGTCCAGAAGGTATACAAGGATCCCTACGGCGACGCCTGCGAAGAGCATCGAGAAGCCGCTTTTTATCACGTTCTCCTTGGCTATCTTGCCTATCATCGCGCCCAGCAGGAGGAGTACTAGGGCGATGAGCATCAGGGAAAAGTAGAATGCCGTTTCTATGCCCAGCATCCCGAGGCGTGCCGCTATGAATGGGGAGATCGTCACCAGCGATACGAGGAGGGGCGAGAATCCGTCGACGAACGCTATCAGGATCGTCGTTACGTTGAGTTTGCGCTCGATCTCTGTTTCATCCAGGTCCGAGAGGAGATGCCTTTCGAGCTCGCGCAGAGACTTCTGCCGTTCCGCCCGTTCTATTGCGTAGGCGCCCCACATCCCTGAGACGGCTATGGCGATGGCCGCCCCGAGCGAGGATATTATGATCGGCGTCGGGTTGCGCTCTCCGGAAACGTATATCGCTATCACTATTCCCAGGATGGTCAATGCCCCGTCGAAGGAATTTATCACGAAGTATCTGCGTGCTATCTCCTCCTCTTTGACTATCTTGAGGTATCTGCGTATATCCATGTCAGAAAGCGGTTATCCCCTCTACATCTTGCCTGCTTCGGCAATGGTTGAGTAATCCTGG
>CAIYYO010000072.1 GCA_903930485.1 Methanobacteriota archaeon | reverse complement strand
GTCGTTGCCGGCGTCCTCATGATGTGCTCTATCCTGGTCGTCCTGATCTTGCCTGATTCTTTGGATATCCTGGCGTCTTTGCCGAAGAGGTCTATCCTCGTCACGACGCCTATGACAGTGTTGTCTTTGACGACGGGCAGGCCGTTGAAGTGGTCGCTGTACATCATATCCACGATCGCGGACACCTCTTCGCCGGGTTCGGTGTGTTTATGTTCCCTTATCATCACGTCCTCGACCTTGTTCTTCACCGGCTTGTGCTTGTCTGCGAGGAATTTTTTCAGTATGTCTATCGACGAGACGATGCCCCTTAGGCTTCCTTTTTCCGTGACGATGACCTGCCTGATGCCGGATTTGAGAAGCAGTTTGGCTGCCGAATATATGTCCTCGTTTTCGGATATGGTCTCAGGGTTCTTGTTCATCAGCCCCGAAACGGTGAGGTTGGACTTGTTTGAAGTAATCTTCAGGATGTCGCCGCGCGAAACGACGCCGACAAGCTTGCCTTTATCCATCACCGGGAGAGCCCTGTAGCCGTGCTGCCTTATTATGGAACGCGCCTTGGTCGCCAGATCCTCGGGCGAGACGTAGACGACGTCCCTGGTCATTATGTCCTTTACTGTGGCCATTTCAAAAGAAAAAGGTCTATCCTTCCTGCCCCACGCATTCCTCGCAGAGCAGCCGTCCTTCCAGGTTCGTCAGGTTGTCGGAATATTCGCCGCAGACCTCGCAGTTCCCGCTGATGGTCCCGACCCGGCCGGGTATGTCGGCTATGTCCCACTTGCTGTGCTCCTTGATGAGCAGGTGCAGCGCAGGCTCTATCCTGACGAGGTCGAACTCGGAGATTATCCCGACGATCTTGTTGTTCTGAGTAACGACGAGCCTCTTTATGTTCTTGTCCCTCAGCATCCGCGCAGCCTTGTCGACGTCCTTGTCCGGGGTGATGGTCAAAAGCGGAGACGTCATGATCTGCGAGACCGGCGTATTCCTCGGGTCTTTACCGGTGGCGACGATCTTGCCTATGATGTCAGTGTCCGTAACGATGCCGACGCCCTTCCCCTTGTCCATTACTATGACGGAGTCGATGTCGTTCTTCCTCATTATCTCCGCGATCCTTTGTATGTTGTCCTGCGGCGTAGCGTATATGACGCCCTTGGTCATCGCGTCGCCAACTCTTATTTCCATTTTTCTTTCACCTACAATCTAATATTGGAATCAAAATTAATAAAGAACTTTCCGCCCGGCCGTCGGGCGACCGTTTTGCGCGTTTTTGCCCGGACGGGATATTTAAATCGTAAAAACTAAATCTATTCCTACGTTCGACTGAAATTGCGAGACAGAGACCATGTTTGACAACATTTACAGCAGGCTAGTCGGGAAGGTCCCATACAGGACGCTCATATTCATACCCATAGTCCTCTCGATCCTTGCGGTCGTGGTAGTCCTCGTGAACGGCCTGCCTCTCGGGATAGACTTCAAGGGCGGGACGCTTATCGAAGTGACCACGGATGCCCCTTTAGGGCAGGCGTCTCTTGACGGGATCACTAAAGACCTCACCATCGTCGGCCTCAAGGACCTGAAGGTTTACGAAGGAAGCGACATCGAGACGGCAAAAAACAAGGTAAGCATCGAGACGACGTCGGTCGCAACCTTCAACGAGACGAGCGCGGCGCTCGAGAAATACACCGGCGCCCTGAGGACCAACGACGTAGCGACCGTGTCGCTGCAAACCCCTCCGCCGTCGGATCTGAACCAGAGGCTGACCGTCAGGCTGAGGCAGGGAGTCGACGTATCATTCGATAATTCTTCCAAGATTATGACGATCGTTTCCATAGACATGGACAAGACCGATCTCGAGAACGCGCTGAAAGACTTCGTCGGACCAGGGCTTACGGTGAAGCTCGACAAGAGGAACATGAACATCGACGCGATGCAGCCGACGCTTGGGGAGAAGCTGAAGACCGACGGGCTGAAGGCCGCCATCATCGGTTATATACTCATGGCCCTCGTCATATTCATCGCCTTCAGGAACTTCGTTCCCTCGATGGCCGTTCTCCTGTCTGCGACCTCGGACGCCCTGATAACCCTTGGCGGGATGAGCCTCCTAGGGATAGTCCTGGAACCCGCATCACTTGTTGCGCTGCTCATGCTCGTCGGCTATTCAGTTGATACCGACGTAGTGCTGGCGTCAAGGATACTCAAGAGAAGGAAGGGCGACGTCAACGAAGGCGTGGACAGCGCCATAAAGACCGGGCTCACGATGACCGGGACGACCGTCGTCGTCATGATAGTCGTTCTCGTTATCTCGACCTTTGTAACGCACGTCGCGACACTCTCAAGCATCGCATCGGTTCTGCTGCTCGGCCTCGTCGCAGACGTCTGCAGCACCTGGTTCATGAACGCCGGGATACTGAAATGGTACATCGAGGAAAGGGGAAGCAAGCTGAGAAAAGCCCGGAGCAGCCGGGCGGCATAATTAAAAGAATAATAATACAACATGGATCCACTCAGGAATCTTTCAAGGAGCGTCAGGATATGGATATTCCTAATAAGCATCCTCTTATCGCTGGTTCTGATCTTCAACATCACGGCCATAAACAAGGACAAGCCGATAGGTTTCGGCAACGGCCTTGATTACGGTCTGGACTTTGCGGGAGGGACCGAGATATGGCTTAAGCTCGACACCAATGTCTCTGCCGAGACCATGACCATCGAGAAAGGCATACTCGAGAGCCGTCTGAACTCAATGGGCCTCAAAGACATACCGGTCACCGTGTACGGGGACCAGTACATAATCATCAAGATCGCAAAGGCTTCGCCCGAAGAGGTCCGCGCCATTGAAGAGATACTGAAGCAGCAGGCAAACTTCGAGCAGAGGATAGACGGGCAACTTGCCGTCAAGGGTGCGGAGATAAGCATCGACCTAGGGAGCGGCTCGTCGGGCGTGTATTCTGCAGGCCAGGGCAGCGGGTACGCGTGGCACGTGAACATCAAGCTCGACGGGGTCGGAGGCTGCCGGTTCGGAAAAGTGGCGGCTGGCAAGTTCTACGGCCTCGATAACCCGCGGAACAGGCCGGTAGACCTCTTCATCGACAGGCCCGAAGGCACCACTATCCTCATGACCGAAACGCTTCACGGGCTCCTCGGAAATACGTCGTCGAGCGCAGCCGGTTCTTCCAAAGACATATACTTCGGCGACACCGCGGTCCATGTCATAGAGAACCGCTCCGGGATACCGATCATAATCGCGTACCCGAACGACATGAACAAGACACTCGACGAATATGCGAGATACAAAGTCCTCGGATATACGAAAACGATCCTGGCAGAAGACGAGTCCCGCATCCCTGTCGAGGACGTAGACAAGGTCCGGGACCTAGGCATAATCGTGCAGAGCTATCCCCTGTCCGACGAGGGCAGGAAAGACCCCGAGGGATGGATACAGAACGTCACCGGCTTAAAGACTTGCCCGAGACTGAATTTCGACACGCAAGGCGAATGCGTCTACGCAGCGCAGATAACTGGCGGGGGGAATACGCAGCAGGATGCCGAAGCCGAGCTCCAGCAGAACCAGATATGGCTCACGTCAGGGAACCTCCCGGCAAAAGCCAACATCGACTCGGAATCAACGGTGCCGCCGTCACTCGGTGCGCAGTTCCTCAGGTACAGCCTGATCACAGGCCTCATAGGCATAATAAGCGTTTCCCTAGTGATCTATCTGCGGTACAAGAAGCTCTTCATAGTGGTCCCTACAATAATAACCGGCTTCAGCGAGATAATCATCATACTAGGGATCGCCTCGCTCATAAACTGGGAGATAGACCTTCCCGCTATCGCAGGCATAATAGCGGCGGTCGGCACCGGGGTCGACAACCAGATCGTCATAACCGACGAAACGATCGCCTCGAAAAGCGCCACCGGGAAAAAGTCGGCAAGCCTGACCGAGAGGATCAAGCGAGCGTTCTTCATCATATTCACGTCGGCTGCGACGATCATCGCGCTCATGCTTCCGCTGATGACTTTCGTTGCGGGCATGCTTAAGGGGTTCGCGTTGACCACGATACTCGGCGTGTTCATCGGCGTGTTCATCACCCGGCCCGCATACGCTAAGACTATTGAGGAACTGCTCAAGGGTCAGGAATAAAAATTATTGTTTTCATTATCTTTTCCGTAGGCCAAAAACCCCTTCGAGGGCGCGCTTATCTAATCCCTTAGGTTTTGAACATTGTGTATAATTTTCTTTTTTTAGTGTATAATATTCCAATGGTTTAAACGAGGTTTTTGACAGGAAATCATGTTTTTAAGGCTTGTTGAATTGAATTTTAAATAAATCGACAGATATTTTGTCAATAATCTATAATGAACGTTAATTAAAAAATTTATGGACAATGTTTTATCGGCTACGGAATCATTTTTAAATACGAAGTATTAAATCTTACTATAAATGGTGAGGCGATGGATGAGCTTGAGCACATAAAAAAGGTCGAGGAAGAAGTTGCCAAAAAAGTCGAGTCGGCCAAGGCAAAGGCCGAGAAAAGGATAACCGAAGCAAAGTCTGTCCGCGAAAAAATCATCAAGGAAAAAACCGCCGAAGCGAACGCCCTGATGGACAAGAAGGCGAAGAAAGTCAAGGAAGACGCCGAAAAAGAGGTTACGGAAATAACCAAAACGACCGGAGCCGAGACGAAACGGATCGAAGAGGAGGCGAGGAAAAACATGCCTGCCGCCGTCGAGATGACTCTCAAGGAATTCAAAAACATCCAGTAAAAAAACAAAAATGGGTTCTCTGTCCGCTCTTACAAGCCCAGTCGACTACGCCTATCCCAATGCAAGGGTGATGGCGCTTAAGAGCTTCATGCTCAAGGATGAGGACCTGAAGGCTCTTTCGTCGGCGAAGAATCTTGAGGAATATTCCTCCCTCCTGGAACACACCTCCTACAAGCAGGACGTGGGCAAGCTGACCGATATGTCTTTGCAGAGCGTGGAGACTGCCCTTCTGTCGAACATGGCATCTATCTCCCGTCTTGCAATCGGGATCGCGCCCAAAGACACTCACGATTTCCTTAAAGCGTATATGATGGTGCATGAGATAGAGGTCGTCAAGCTCGTTTTGAACCGCCTCGATTCCGTTTCGAAGGAGAAGGAGCCTGATTATTCGGCATATCTGCCGGCGCTTGGCCCGGACGTGAAGAATTTCCTGAAAGAGGCGCCTACGGCAAAAACGAAAAAAGAGGCAGTCGACCTGCTCAAAGACACCGACTATGATTTTCTTTCCAAGCTTTCGAACGAGGAACTGGCCACGCAGGGATATGCGGCCTCAATGCTGGACAAATATTACTATGGGAACCTGTGGGATTCGATAGACTCGCTCTCCTCAAAAGACGCACTCTACGCCCGCAAGCTCGTCGGCACCGAGATAGACGCCGTCAATATCATGATTCTTTTGCGTTCTGCGGCATGCGGCTGCAAGGCCGAGAAATTCCTAGTATCCGGCGGATACAGGCTTGGAAGTAGGGCCCGTGGGCTTTCAGGTAAAGACGTCCAGGAGGTATCGTCGGCGCTTTCGGGTACGGCATACAAAGACGTCGCCGCCGAAGGGCTGAAGACTTATGATAAGGAGAAAACCCTCATACGGCTGGAGCTGTCTTTAAAGAAACAGGTGCTGGCCGAATACAAGAGGGCGCTTAACGGCATACCCTTCCACATCGGAGTCCTCCTGGGATTCCTGAAGATGAAGGAATACGAGGTGAAGAACCTTCGTGCAATCGCTGTATCGGTATCAAACGGGATGAATCAAAAAGAGACCATGGATCTGGTGATAACATGAGCGGGAATCTTGACAAGATCGAGAAAAAGATCAGAGAAGCCGGCGACAAGGAGATCGAGGAGTTAGACAAGGAAGCCGAGGGAAGGATCGCAGAGATAAGGAAAGAGATCGAGGAGGAGGGCGTGAAAGCCTTTGATGAAGTGCTGGACACGAGGAAGAATGAGCTCGACTTGATTCCGCGGCGTATTCTGTCCGATGCCAGAATGGAGAAGAAGAAAATGCTCGACTCCAAGAAGACCGAGATGGTCGAAGCCGTCTTCGAAGAGGCCAAGGCGAGGATTTTGGCGATGAATCACAAAGAGAAAGCCTCGCTCATGAAAAGCCTTGCGGCTAACGGTTCCAAGGACATAAGCGATCCGGTCTATTACGTCGACAAAGAATATGTGAACCTGCTGGACGGCGCGAAGGTCGAGAACATAGGCGATTTTGGAGTCATAGTCCGGAGCAAGGACGGGAGCACCAGCGTCGACAATACACTGAACAGTGTAATGGGCGGGCTGGAGCTCGTGCTAAAACCCGGGATAGTAAAGATTTTATTCAAGGATTTGTAAGGAAAAAATGTACCTGATCGCGGACGAGCTCACGATTACGGGCCTGAGGCTTGCGGGATTGAAGAACGCCTATCTTGCGGACAAGGAGAGCGCGGG
>CAIYYO010000071.1 GCA_903930485.1 Methanobacteriota archaeon | reverse complement strand
GAAGGCGGAAAAGGACATAGACGCCAAGTACCAGGGAGAAATAACAGAGGCCAGAAAAATAAAGGGCAACGTGGACAGGATGGAGCAGGAAATAAAGCAGCTTCGTGCAGAGAACGAGGCAAGAGAAAAGGCGGCTGCCAGCAAAAGGAGGGTCTTCTCACCCGAAGAGATCGGCGTGTCGCCTGACAAGGCTTCTGTCGATAAGAAGCTCGAGGAACTTGGGGTAGACAGCGAAACACTGATGTTTTACAATGATGGCGGAAATATAACGGCCATAATACCGAAGTACGCGCTCGGTATCAATGAAAAGGGATTCGAGAAGTCCTACAACACCTTGGTTTCGGCGGCGGACAAAAAGACGGTCCAGCCAGCGACCAAGCAGACGACCACATATGAATCGATAATAAGGGAGTCGAAGACCGAACCGAAGGCGCAGACACCGTTGCTGCCAGTAAGACCGCAATCGGTTGCTCAGATCAAACCGAGGGCGGAGCCCAAGCCCGCACCAGCAGATGAGGATGTGCTGGTAGTGGACATGGAGCCCGAGGAATCGGTGAAGGTCGTGCCTAAGAAGGTAGTGAAGAAGGTACATGATGATGCATCCAGTTTCAGCTCATTGGGCATGAACGATGCCAAGATGTTCAAAGCGGTCGTCGAGAAGAGATACAACCTCATAGAAGACGTGGACTACAAGTTCGAAGGTGTTGGAGTAAAGCCCATCACCGACAAGGGCAAGCAGGCCATGGAAAGCAGGAAGGACGAGTACGCTGAAAAGCGACTTGAAGGACAGGCGAAGAAGGACGAAGTCAAGCCGATGAGGCAGCCGATAGCGCAGGATGCCGGATTTGTCGGGCTCAGCACCAAGGCTGAGTATGAAAGTTTCGTCCAAAGGAACGGTCTCGAGGACGGCAGGGACGTCAAGGTGGACTACAACGGCACCAGCATGTGGGGCAAGCCCAAGATAAAGAATGTCGTGGCGTTGACGCCGAAGGGCGCTGACGCGCTGAACGGCATAGTAAACGACAAGGCACAGGACCTTATTGATGTTTCAAAACCTAAAGTAGACAGGATAAACGAGATCATGGAAGAAGGCAGACAAAGGCAAAAGGAAGCGGAAGAGAGAAGGAGAAAGCGCAAAGACGGGCAGTAATTTAAATATTAGGATTCCCATCTAATTTCTATGGTCGTACAGACGTTCAACTTGATGAACCTCGTATTCATCGAGATACTGAAGTTCTCGCCTACTGTTCTGGCGAAGTACGCTTCGCTTACGGATAAGCTGCTATATCTGATATTGGTACCACACGTTGTGCTCCTGCTATTCCTCTGGGTATTCGGTTCAATGGTCTCGATGAAACACAGGGGCTTCCAGATGCTGATTTCGATATCGGGCTATCTTGTGATAGTCCTGAGCGGCTGGTACGGCCAATTCCTGGCGCCACTCATATCAGGCTTTTTCATACTGTGGCTGGCTCTTGGTTTCATAACTTTCATAGGCTTCAGGGTGATACCTCCGATATACGGGCCTGGAGTTAAGGGGTTCGGCAAGTCAGTTTCCGAAAAGATCGCGGAGAAGACCATTGTCAAATCCTCCAAGCTTAAGGAGCTCAAAAAGCAGCTGAGTGCTATCGAGAGCAGGATAGACTCGACCCAGAATCTCAATCCATCAACACAGGAAGCGCTACAGGCAAAGGAGCTCAAGCTGCAGGAGCTCATGGACCTGAAATCCCAGATAGAGCACGCAATAAAGGAGCTTGAAGGCTAATGGCAGCT
>CAIYYO010000070.1 GCA_903930485.1 Methanobacteriota archaeon | reverse complement strand
GTTTTCCGCATATCGAGCCTAGTTCGACGCTTGTCTCTTTCGTTACGTGTGAGGGGATCTTGGACAGCTGAGCGTAATAGACGACTTTTTCTCTTACGTCGATCGGGCAGTTGCCGCTGACGAGTACTAATTTTGGACTCGCGGTTAATAAACCGGCGACTACGCTTTCCGTGCCTATGGATATCTTTCCTGTCTTGAGCACCGTTCCCATGTCCGACCTTATGTCTTTCATTTTTCTTTATTCCTCTTTTACTTCTTTCGGCTTGGCCTTCTCTTTTGGCTCTTTTTTGATTTTCCCTGCCATTATCTCCCAGTTGGCTGCGAGCTCTATGGTACCTGTGCCTACGGGTATCGGCTGGCCTATGATGATGTTCTCGGCAACGCCGTCGAGGACGTCTACTTCGCCGTATAATGCGGCGTTCAGTATGTGCTTCTCTGTTTCTTCGAAAGCCGCCCTTGCAAGGACCGACTCTTTCGCTCCGCTGATACCGGTCCTTCCGACGGCCTGCAGATCGCCCGTGACGGTCATCTGGTCCGCGACCAGCATGATGTGACGCAGGTCGACGTCGAGGTTCTGCTCATCGAGGACCTGCATGGCTTCGACCATTATCGCATCCCTCGCGGCTTCGATCCCCTGGGTCTCGTATATCTGGTATATATCGTTGGTCTTGGTCTTTTCGGCATCGACTCCTTCGATGTTCAGGATGGGCTTCAGGTTCGATCCTTCGGTATAGATCACGTATTCTCCGCCGAGCTCTCGGACGAAGACTCTCTTGATGCCTTTGACTCCCGCGACCCTTTTCTTGAGCAGCTTGTTCCTTATCTTGGTTATGTCCGAGAGGGTCTTTTTCACTATCGCGAATTTCCCGTTGACGGCCTTCTCCTCGGTCAGCTTCTCGAGTATTTCAACGGCATCGGCGTCCTTTGTCTCGATGTTCAAAGACTTCTCTTCTATGCTTATCTTTATCTTGCAGACGTCTTCGATGAACCGTTCCTGCAATTCGCTCGCTATCGCTTCCGCGGCTTTCTTGTCGTGCTTGATCTTGTCTTCCAGGAAGATGGTCATCACCGCGTTTTTGGGCGATCTCTTCGAGTCTATGATCTCGATAAGCCTTGGCAGACCTAGAGGCACTGACAGTTCCGCGACCCCTGCGTAGTGGAACGTTCTAAGCGTCATCTGTGTACCCGGTTCGCCGATCGACTGCGCTGCGACGGTTCCGACTGCTTCGCCTGATACGACTTTCGCCCTCTCGTATCCCGCTTTGTCGCCTGGGCCGTTGTAGTATCCTTTCTTGCTTGGGTCTATGCCGTCTTCGCCGTAGGTGTACTGGACTATCATTCCGCCGTCGCCCCTTACCGTCGCGTCTTTGTAGACCTTAAGGTCCTGTAGGGCGTTGATAAGCCGTCTCTGCATGTATCCGCTACGCCCTGTTCTGATCGCCGTGTCGACGAGCGACTTTCTTCCGCCCATCGCGTGGAAGAAGTATTCCGTCGGCTGGAGTCCCTGCTTGAAGTTGGATTTGACGAAGCCGTTCGCTTCCGCGGATACGTCTCCTTTCTGGAAGTGCGAGAGCGTCCTGTTATGGTATCCTCTCTTGATCCTCTGCCCTCTGACAGCCTGCTGTCCGACTGATCCAGCCATCTGGGTCAGGTTCAGCATGCTTCCTCTTGCTCCGGTCTTGGCCATTATGACCGCGGAGTTGGTTCCTGCTGATCGTTCAGCTACTTTCCCGGCTTCGGTTCTTGCTTTTCCGAGCTCCATCATTATGTAGTCTTCGAGCGATTCTTCCGGCGATTTTCCGGGAATGGTCTTAAGCTCTCCCTTGTGGTATGTCTTGATGAGCCTGTCCACGTTGGATTCCGCGTTCTTGAGGAGGTCGTCTATCTCCTGCTGGGATTTCTTCGTCAGGTCTATCTCGTCTATACCGACGCTCATCCCGTATTTCATGAAAGCCCGTATGGACAGACGCGTTGATTTGTCAATGAATACTCTTGATACTTCGGACCCGTATTTTATGAATAATTCGTTGAGCAGCTTTCCGGCCATGCCTTCGCTGTCTATTACGCCGGACACTACTTTTCCTTTCTTTACCGAGACCGGCCCCATCTTTCCCTTGTAATCGAAATTCATGTCCTCGGGC
>CAIYYO010000069.1 GCA_903930485.1 Methanobacteriota archaeon | reverse complement strand
GTGTTGAATAGATTTAAGAAAAGTTCCATCAAAGTCGGCAATCTTCTTAGACGTGTAAATTTTGGTGGCAAGAGGATCAATAGTATCCTTATCATTAAAGGGTATGGCATTTACCTCACAAAGCGTTTTCAGATATCTTTCCAACACGACTCCTGCGATCGCACCAGCAGGCCGATAAAATTCATGTTCGTATAAAACTTCTGCCTGATCCAATTCGGAATTGATTACATCAGCTGTTATCAGTTTCTTGAAATTCGCTTCTTGTATTAAGATTATCGGATTGATAGTATGTAAGATATTGACCTGAGTATCAAAGTTTTCTATGAAGTCAGATTTCCATGTGCTTTTTTCTTTTCGATCTGAAAGTAAAATAATGTTTTTTATTTTTTTGTATTCACCAATAAATTCCGAAGTCCTATCAGAATACTGGTTTACGATTAACTTCGTCACTGCAAACCAAGTTTCATACCGCTTTAACAATTCTCTCTGTAGTCTTCTGGAGTCATCATTCACAGCAGTATACTGTCTAGGATAAGAATTATAAAAATTCGTCGTTATATCACACTTATCTATAAATTCAGAGAACAGCTTTTCCAAGGCTTCGGCTTCTTTTAAATAATCGTTTATGTTAAATTTTTCCATAGGATACATGAATATCAGGTATAAGAAAAATAAAAATCATGTTAATCGCTCATTTCCTACAAGAAGACAAAAATCGTGCCTCAGTACACGCTATTCACCGTCTTCCCGGCCATGAACCCGTTTATGTTTCGCACAGTCTCCTCCAGGATCCGTTCCAATGCCTCCTGGCTGTAGAAGGCGATATGCGGCGTGTAGACGACGTTCTCCTTGTCGACGAGTATGTGTTCTCTTGCAAGGTCTGCCATCGCCTCGGCCTTCTGAGGCTCGTGCAACAGCTGTTTTTCTTCGCTGATCGTTTCCTCTCCTTCGAGTACGTCCAGTCCCGCGCCTGAGAGTATCCCCGTATCCAGGGCATCTATAAGCGCAGGCGTGTCCACCACGGCCCCGCGCGACGTGTTTATCAACAAAGCCCCCTTCTTCACCTTGGTCAATGCTTCGGCATTTATCAGGTGATGCGTGTACTTGTTGTAGGGCACGTGCAAAGTTATTATGTCTGACCTGCGCAGGATCTCGTCCATGGATGCGTATTCGAAACCCAGGACTTCGGAAAGGAAGGAGTCCGGCCTTGTGTCGAAGGCGAGGACGCGCATGTCGAAGGCCCTAGCTATCCTGATGACGTGCAGGCCGATTTTTCCCGCACCCACTACGCCGAGTGTTTTGCCTTTCAGGTCGAATCCCTTCAATCCCTCGATGGAGTGGTCGTGCTGCAGGGAACGAACGTATGCCTTGTGGATGTTCCTGGAAAGAGAGAGCATCAATGCGAACGTGTGCTCTGCGACCGTGTTCTCGCCGTAGGAAGGGACGTTGCAGACCGCAATGCCTTTTTCCTTGCATGCCTGCACGTCTATGTGATCGTATCCCGTAGACCTTGTCACTATCAGCTTCAGGTCCAGCAGCTTCGGGAGGGTGCCTGCGTCAACCTTTGAATAAATGAAAATCGAGAGGATATCCGCATCCTCCGCTTTCTCGACATTATCCAAGGACAAGGGCTCGCTGTAAAACGAAAGAACGTGGCCCTTCAGCATATCCTTTAGAAGGGGTTCCTCCCAGTCCTTGGTCTCGAAAAAGGCTATTTTCACGGCTGATTAATTATGGAAACCCGCAGATAAAACGGAGGGAAAAAAATTCGCCGCCCCATAACGCATTCTAATGCAAAGAAAACTCCAAACCTGCGCCTGTCCTGATCGCCGTCTCCGTGCTTCTCAAAGGAGTCGATCGGTATCCGATAGCGAAATTCCTTATCGTCGCCGCCATTGCCGTGCCCCTGAGTTTCGTCGCGGCTGACTTGATTAGAAGGAGCGGGGTTTTGAGGAGAACCTTTTCATAGAGTCTTCGATGAAGAGGAGGTATATAAAGGAATGCACACATCATAATGTAACGAGATATGGATAAAAATATCTTTCAAAGGCTTGGTTTTGTTCCGAGATACAACGAGGTAACGCTGTTTCTTACCGCCTCGACGTTCCTGCTACTGCTTGCCACCAACAAAGAAATCGTGGAGATAATACTCAATATGGGCGGGGGAGATATAAGAAATGCCTTGTTCGTATCTTTCTTCATGATAGGACTCATAGCAGCCATCTACTACGCATTATCGAGCAATGAGACCCCTCAGATAATGAAACATTTCATGCTCTTATTCGTTATCATTACCAACTTGGGAGTTGCCGTCTATGCATTCATCCACTTCCAAAAACATAACGACATATTTCTGATCTTCCCGGCCCTGAACGTTCTCAGTGCCGTATTCATGTACCTGCTCTTCAGGGCGAAGGTAATAGACGAGGAATGCATTTCCGACGAGAATGCAAGGCATCTCCAGATCCTTGTAGGCCTGGCCGCCCTGATAGCCGTGTTCTTGACCAGCCAGTATCTTCTGAAAAACTACTGGGCCATAACCTTCTCGATGTGCCTGACATACGCCTCGCTTGTAAACGATGTTGTGACGAAGACGATACTAAGAGGATAAGCCTTTTTATTTCTCCAGGTTCCGCCACGTCTCATCCGCAAGGACCGTCGACGTCGCAACCTGTCTTTCGGGGATATTCCAGTACTTCCTCAGTAGGAGGTTCTTCGTCTCTTCATCCACTTCCGTGAATCCGTGCTTCTCATAGAATTTGACCGCCATTGTCGCCGCCTTCCATGTGCCTATAAGCATCGGTTTATCGTTCGAAGCCTTCAACAGCTCGATCAATTCGCCGCCGATGCCTTTGCCTTGTTCGGCGGTCGCAACGTATGCGTGGCGTATCAGTGTCACATCGCCTTTGTCCTGTATCCCCATCACCCCGACGAGCTTCGGCGAATAGTATCCCCAGAAGATGACGCCGTCCCGGATCTCGTGCAGCAGTTCGTCCATAGGCATGTAGGGCTCCTTCCATCGGTCGGCGGGTATGACGCCTTTGTATCTTCGGGCCGCGTCGTTTATGATGTTATGCATATCCCGGAAGTCTTTTTCCGTGCAGGGCTTGATCATTTCTGTTAGACAGGTAATAATAACAGAGATGTTATTTTTAAATCGATGTGTCATGCGCGTTTTAGCAGATCGTTTCCGAGAGGGATATATAGCCTCGGGCAAGAACGCGGCAGAGGGGAACAGGATAGCGACCATTAACGAATAGGTCAGAGATATAGGGTTATCGCGAGCAACGCATGCACAAGTGCAATGGTCAGGGAGAAGTACGCCATTCCCAGGTGCCAGTTGAAGGAGTAGGGCCATTTATCCTTCCGGACGAGTATGCCGATGGATGCCGTTATAAGAAAACAGAGGATGGTGAAGACCCCGCCGTATACAATCAGAGGTATGCCGAACACCCGCTGTATGATGTAAGCCGCTATAGGATTAGCCATTTGGCATCACTCAGCCGTGACCGTGCCCTTCATCGACGGATGTATGCCACAATGGTACGGAATCGCTCCTGCGGAACTGAATACGCGGGAGAAGCTCTGACCCGGCGAAAGGATCTCCGACTTGAATTCGCCCGAGTCCGCGACTATTTGGTGGGGCACCGAGTCCTGGTTTGTCCATGTCACCGCGTCGCCCTTCTTTATGGTTAACTGCGGCGGATTGAATGCGAAGTCTTTTATTGTCACAGTGTTCGGCCCTGCCGGAACAGTTGTTGCGCCGGGGTTGTTTTGTCCCTGCTGAACGCAGCCTGCGTAGAAGAAGACTAGAGTCAATGATGCTAAAAGTACCGCCCGTTTATTTGCCGTTTTTGCCATTTCAATATCTATTGACAAGGAGGCTTTATATTTCCTGCCAGGTCACTCCATCGCCTTCTGCTTCATCTCCGCGGGCATCTTTTCTATGGCGTACCGTAGTGCAGTGCGCGGCATGTCTTTCTTGTTCTTCATTAGGTAGGAATAGACTTCTTTCTGGTGCTGCTTGCTCGCCTCCTTCAGCAACCAGCCGTAGCCCTTCTGCACAAGGTCTTCCCTGTCTTTGAGCAGGATGTCCGCCATCTCGAAAACATCTTTCAGGAACAGGCCCCTGCGGGCAGGGAGGATCAATGTCACCGCGGCCGCCCTCCGCATCCACCTGTTCTCCGACTTCGCCCATCTCTTCAGGTCGTCCACCTTCTCGGGAAATTTTTCGACGTACTCGCCCACAGCGTGATTGCATAAGGAGTCGCACGTCGCCCAGTTTGTGACGTATCGGTCGACCCATGATTCGAAGACCTGGAAATCCGAGGGCTCGTACATCTTCCTCAGGAAATAGGCCCATTTGGCTGCGATGAAGGATTCCTCCATGTAACCGGAACTTAGAAGACTTTCGCATAAGCCGAATATCTTTTTCTTGTCCATTACCTCGACTACTTTCCAGTATTCCTTGGCCAGCTTCGAAACCGTGGGCGTCTTTACGCCGTACAGTTTCACCTCTTCCCGGAAGAAGCGCATGCCGCTTGTCTTTGTCTTCTCGTCGGCGGTGGCTTTTAGGTCCGCGCGTATCCTGGACAGCACCTCCATCTTCTTTTCCATTATTCCACCCCTCTCCCGGTTGAGTATTAGGTTTGGACGTGCTATATATCATCCGGGAAATCAACAGACTCCGCCCTAAAGGGCGGAGTATATGATATACAAACACGCAAATGTTAAAAATTCAAAGAGGTATCAACGCAAGGTCCTCGGCCTTAAGGCCGAGGTATCTTGCGTGTTTGTAATGGACAGGATAATACTCCACGTCGACCTGGACGCGTTCTACGCCTCGCTGGAGGAGTTGAGAAAGCCCGAGATCCGGGGCAAGCCGGTTGTCGTATGCGTCTACTCCGGAAGGACCGAGGAATCAGGCGCGGTGGCGACATCGAACTATTTAGCCAGGGAGCTCGGGATAAGGGCAGGGATGCCGATCGCTTACGCGAAACGCGCCGCCAAGGGCCATGATGTCGTATTCCTGCCGACGGATCTGGATTATTACAGGGAAACGTCGGAAAGAATAATGGAGCTCTTAGAGGAGCATGCCGATAGGTTCCAGCAGGTCTCGATAGACGAGGCATACCTAGATGTCTCGGAAACATGCCGCGGCGACTACGGGTGCGCGGAAAAGATCGCGCAGGAGATCAAGCAGGAGATAAAGGTGCAGGAAGGCGTAACCTGCTCGGTAGGTATCGGCGCCAACAAATACGTCTCCAAGATGGCGGGCAAGAGGAAGAAGCCCGACGGACTGACCATGGTTTTGCCCGGGACCGAGGCCGATTTCCTCAAAGACCTGCCTGTCGGTAAGCTGCACGGAATAGGCGGGAAAACCGAGGCCGAACTCGAGGATCTGGGAATAAAGACGGCCAGCGACCTTGCAGGATACTCATTGAATACCCTGGAAGAAAAATTCGGAAAGAACAAAGCCAAACTCCTGCGCGACAAATCTCTCGGCATCGACGAATCGCCTGTCGAGCAGAAGGAGAAGCAGCAGCTCTCAAGGATCGCGACACTTAAACAGGACACATCCGACGCCGGCGAAGCCTTCGTAAAGGTGAAGGAACTGGCAGAGGATTTGCAAAAGAGACTCATAAATGCCGGGACGTCTTTTCGAACCCTGACTCTGATAACCATCAACAACCGCCTTGGGATGCAGACCAGGAGCCAGTCGATCGAGGCGTCGACGGACATCAATGCGCAGCTTCCGATTCTGGAAAACATGCTGAAAAAGTTCCTGAACGACGATCCCACGCCGCTGCGGAGGATAGGAGTAAAGGTCTCGAATCTGTCTTATCGGAAACAGGAGAAAAAACAGAAGACGCTGGCGGATTACGGGCTGTGAAGGCTATCTATTGACGTATCTTGTATTTCGCAGACCTAACGAACTCCACGCTGTTATAGTCCTCGGGATCCCTGAACCGAAACTCCCAAAGCGTGAACGTACCCGCCCACTCCTCGAAGAACAACGAAACGACTCTCTTTTTCGTATGACTGCTCCACTGGCGGAACGGATAAAACAACTGCCTGATGATGACGTTCCCGCTTTTTATCTGCTTATGGCTAATAGATCGATCGATGAAACATTTTAGCAACTCCTTGCCGTCAGATATGATCCAAATCGTCGCAGAGGTCTCGCCGATGAATGTTGGTTTATGTTTGCTCGGCAGTTTGAGGACTTCTAAGGATCCTGTTTCTGAATTGTCGGAGTTGATTAAAGCGTATCCTGCAGCTTTGAAGGCGCTTGAGTTTATGTTTCTTCTAAGGGGCGAACAAATACCTGACGTCGATGTTATAGCTTTGTGTGCTAAAGAAACAGGTATTACGGAGATTATCTGTAGAAGGGACCTTCGCGATTTCGTGGCTGGCTTCTTTGCAGGAGCCCAAAGTGATATTTGATCTCTCCTGTCAATAGTTTTATTCGTATGGAGCTTTCGTGGGACACTTCCGAGGTATTCAGCCGATATAAGAGCAATTCTCAGCGGGTCCGATGCCTTTCCGAGAAGTGGTTTTCGGAAGAGATGTTCTGCCCTGCGTGCTCGTCGGATTCTCTGGAGTCCTACAAGACTGGAAACCCTGTCGCGGATTTCTTCTGCCCTGAATGCGAGGAAAAATTCCAGCTCAAAAGCCAGGGCAAGCCGCTCGCGGGAAGAATCAATGACGGCGCATATTCCAAGATGATCGAGGCGGTCAGAAAAGATGCTGCGCCTAATTTTTTCCTTCTGCATTACGACCCTGCTCGATGGATGGTCTCAGATTTGCTCGTCGTTCCGAAAACGTTCTTTACGGAATCCATAATAGAAAAGCGCAAGCCTTTGGCTGCAAGTGCCAGGAGAAGCGGATGGGTCGGCTGCAACCTGCTGCTGTCAGGCATTCCCCTGGATGGGCG
>CAIYYO010000068.1 GCA_903930485.1 Methanobacteriota archaeon | reverse complement strand
ATGAGGCAGCTTCTGCAGGCTCAATGTCCCGTATCTTTGCTTTCGTCGGGCTAGCCTTCTTTACTTCGGCAATGATTGGAGTCTTTCCCTCCTTTTTCGCCTTATCTATGGCTGCGATGAGCGACCTTCGTTCCTTGAGGTTTTTGATCTCCTCTTTCTTTTCGTCCTCTATCGTGTCGTAATCGAATTTCATTTCCCGTTGTATTCAATGTATTCCTTCAACTTCTTTGCCGCTCTTCCGCTCTCCAGCACTTCTTCTGCGATTACAAGACCCTCCTCGAGGTCGGCGGCTTTCCCGCCCATGACGATGCCGGCCGCGGCGTTCAGGAGAGTGATGTCTCTTTTCGGGCCGGAATCTTCTTTGTTGAGTATTTTCGTTAACATTTCCGCATTTTCGGCAGCGGTTCCTCCCAGTAGATGTTTGAGGTCTGTTTTCCTGATTCCCAAGTCTTCGGGCCTGATATGGTATGTATTTACTTTGCCGTCCTTTAATTCCGACACCTTTGATTCGCCGACGGTTGACAGCTCGTCAAGGCCTGGAGAACCGTGGACTACCATCGCCTTTTCCGGGCCGAGCATCCTGAAAACCTCTACGAGCTTTTCCGTAAGGTCTGGATCGTAAACCCCCATAAGCTGCGCCTTGGCATTCGCGGGGTTGGTCAGAGGTCCGAGGATGTTGAAGACTGTCCGGTAGCTGAGGGCTTTACGGACGGGCATAACGTGTTTTGTTGCCGAATGATATATCGGAGCGAACATGAAGCCTATCCCGACCTCCTCAATGGACTTACGGATTTTTTCCGGGTTTGCCGTTAAATCGGCCCCCAACGCCTCCAGGACGTCGGCTGAGCCGCATTTAGAGGTCAGAGCCCTGTTGCCGTGTTTGGCTACCGGTATTCCGGCGCCTGCGACGATGAACATTGCGGTCGTAGATATGTTGAATGTACCGGAGCCGTCGCCTCCCGTTCCGCACATGTCAACCAAAGTTCCAGAGACCTTCGGCTCGATCCTGACCGCGAACTCGCGCATGACTTTTGCGAAGGCGGCTATCTCCTCGGGCGTCTCGCCTTTGATCTTTAGGCCGGTTAGGAGTGCCGTGATTTCTACGTCGTTGGATTGCCCGGACATTATCCTTTTAATGGCTTTTTCAGCCTCCTCACTCGATAGGTCCCTGCCTGCAACAACCTTGGAAATTATTTCTTTCATATTACTCGCCTCTTGTGTCAAGGAAATTTTTCACGAGCGTTATGCCTTCTTTTGTCAGGATGGATTCTGGATGGAATTGAACTCCATAGACCGGGTATTCCTTGTGCTTCACACCCATGATTTCCTTATCGTCCAGGCTCCTTGCCGTTATTTCAAGGCATTCCGGAAGGTTTTTTTCTTCGACGACGAGCGAGTGGTATCTTGTTGCTTCGAAAGGATTTTTTATGTTCTTGAATATATCTGTTTCATTATGCTCAATCAAGGACGTTTTTCCATGGAAAAGGTTTTTGGCCCGCTTTATCTCCCCGCCGTAGACGTGGCCGATGCATTGATGGCCCAGGCATACTCCAAGAGTCGGGATTTTTGGCCCGAATTCTTTGATAACCCTGTTAGAAATTCCTGCGTCTTTTGGGGCTTTAGGCCCTGGAGATATTATTATGTGGGTTATTTTTTTTTCGGTGACCGCTTTATTGATTTCTCGGTACTCAACGGTGTTTTCAAAAACAATAGGGTTTCCTTCAAGGATTCCTACGTATTGGACTAGGTTGTAAACGAAGGAATCTATGTTGTCTATGACTAGGACGTTTTTGTCTTTCATCCCTCATTCACCTCTTTTAGGGCTTTTAGAAGGGCTTTAGCCTTATTCAGGGTTTCCTGGAATTCGGCTTCAGGTTTTGAATCGGCAACTATCCCTGCGCCAGCCTGTATATGAGCCCTATCTTTCTCAAAGATTATCGTGCGGATAGAAATAGCCATATCCATATTTTGATCGAAGGAAAAATATCCGATCGCT
>CAIYYO010000067.1 GCA_903930485.1 Methanobacteriota archaeon | reverse complement strand
GGAAATACCTGTAAATATTGGATTAATTTATAAAGAATGAATAGATTAATGCAGGGCTCGGATGTGTGATGAGGTCTTGGGGGTTTTTCAATGAAAATAAGGATATTCTATACAAAGGGGAATGAGGGACTTATCAAGCCGTTGACCGATGCGCTTTATGAATTCTACCATCTGAAGACGTACCAGAACACCGAGATGGCGCTGATCCCTCCGGCATACAACGCCCAGAGAAAGCAGTATGACGCCGCCGCCCTTCTCGAATACCTGTCGCGCATCAAAGGGAACGAAATCGCATTATGGGTCATAGACAAGGACATGTACTGCAAAGACATGAGCTACGTCTTCGGATACGCTGCCGACAGGTATGCAGCGGTGCTTTCCACTTACAGGCTGAAAATGCAGGAACTGATCGTCAAGGAGGCGCTTCACGAGGTCGGGCACGTGCTCGGCCTCAGGCACTGCACGAACAGGTGCATCATGCGCTTCTCCAACACCGCCGAGGAGGCTGAAAGCAAGCCGCAGCGCCTTTGCGAGAAATGCCGCGACCTAGTAAAGGTCGAATAGCCAGTCGTATGCTGCGGGATCGTTGAGGAACCCCAGGCGCCCAAGATCCGTCCTTACGAGCGAGTATATCTCCTCGTCCCGCCCTATGCCGAGTTCCTGGATCTTCTTTGCCTTGACGCGCCGTATCTCCGGAATGCTTCCGTAGTTCTTGTTCTTGCAGAGGCCGTCCGCCAGTTCGTAGTACGCGCCGCCGTGCATCTTTTGGTAAGGCTTGTAAATCGACTCGAATTTGTCGCTTACGAGGTTGGACATCTTGAGCTCTTTGTTGCCGGGGTTGATCGTTATGTGACCGTAACCGGGTGGCATCAGCACCTTGTCGCCTTTTAAGGCCTCGACTAGGACGACGTCAGAAATCTTTCCATCCGCCAGACTCTGCAGAAGGTAGTGAGCCTTTCCCTCAAGCACCTCGTATAATTCCGTATAAGACAAATCCGTTCCCGGCACTCGAGGATGATAATGGCCCACAGTCTTCACGTATTCGGCGCCGATCGTCCGCGGCGGGATGACCGTTACGTCGTATCGTATGTGCTCCGTCTTCATCGACTCCCTGTCCTTTTTTCCGAGGGCGAGGTCGCGGTACATATAATAGATCGGGGTCTCGGGCGCATCCTTCATGGACGCCGGGTCGTAGAGCAGGTCTTTCAAATCGCCCAGCGTGCGAACCGCGGGCTCTGCTATCTTGTCTCCGAATCTGAGGCCTCTCATATCTGAGTTATTTGTTTTCCATACTATTAACTATGGCATGATAACGTACGCCGACCTCCAGAGATTATACCGTGCAGAGAAAGCATCCGTCGAGCTGCAGAAGGTCGACGAGAATTTTTATACAGATATCCAGAGCTTACTCTCCACCGTCGGCGCGGAGCATAAAGAATACGTGGAAAAGCTCGCGCACGAGATATTCGAGAGGCGCAGGAACAAGATAGTCCTGAACGCACTAAGGCCGGGGGACAAGGGCTCTTCGAGCATGACGGCGACCGAGGTCTTTTTCTTCGAGGAAGTCTCGCGAGCCCTGACAGGCCATCGCGCAAGGATATTCCATGAAGCGGACGGCCCTGACGGCATCGGGAACCCGGACGCAAGGATAATCAAAAAGACAAGGATCAGGTTCCTGTCGCCGCTGCCTGGGATCATCGGCTCGGATATGGTGCACTACGGGCCTTTCAAGGAAGGCGATGAAACCGATATTCCTTCTGACAACGCCCGGGTGCTTGTCGAAAAAGAAATCGCCGAGGAAGCGTAATGTCCGATAATAATAGGCGTAAGCAGTGATATTTTATGCCATCGCCGGGACTGGCATCTTGTCTTTCCCGACTACCTTGTGGAGAAGCTCGTCGTACCTGCTCTGTATCGTGTTTTTGGAGATGCCTGGGAACTTGACGTCTTTCTTCATCTTCCCGTCCTTGGTTATGTCCGAGGCAAGATATAGAGCGGCTATCGCTACGCTTATCGGCACCTTCCCAGTGGTAACGCTGGTCTCCTTGGCCTTCTCGACGAGCTCGATCGCCTTCGCCATCGTCTCTCCCGAGGCCTCGAGGCTTACGGCCAGCGAGGGAACATAGTCTGCAGCAGTCGTCACGGGCATCTTTATCTTCATCTCGTGGACGACCTTCCTAAAGCTTCCGGAAATCAGCTTCTTCTTGACGCCTGATGCGGTCTCAAGCTCTTCAAGGGTCTTTGGTATCTTGTTCTTTCTCGTGACGAGGTATATGATGGCTGCGACCATGCTTTCTATCGACCGGCCTTTGACGATTCCTTTCTCGGCGCATTTCCTGTAGAGCAGGGCGCATTCTTCCTTCACGTTGCCCGGGATCTTCAGGTATGAGCACATCCGGTCCAACTCCGGAAGGGCTTTGGATAGGTTCCTCTGGAGCGACGTCGCCATCTTGGAGCGGGTCTGCCACTTCCTGAGGCGGTAGAATTTGGCTTTTCTTTCGGCAGGTATGGCTTTCCCTTTGATATCGCGGTCGTATTTGTCTATCTCTGTGGTAAGGCCTTTCCCAAGCTTCGCGTATCTCAGCAATCCGCCGGTCCTCGCCCTCTTGTCCAGCTGTTCCCTGTCGAAGGCCCTCCATTCCGGACCGAAGTCGAACAGCGTGTCTTCAAGGACCAGGCCGCATTTGCTGCAGTAGACCTCCCCGCGTTCATAATCGCTTACCGCCTTGGTGCAACCGCATGACCTACATTCTCTCATTTTAGTTTATCTAATCCTTTCTTGCATTGATTTTTCTGGATTGGAATTATATTATCAATATTCTAGTATATAAGCAACAAATCGAAAGATGTGCCGGTGATAAACGAGTGAATCGATATCGGGCGAACATAGAAATCCTTTTTTGCGGTTTTCCGTGCCTGTTTTTGCGCCCGGCGAGAAACAATCTTTTTTCGAATTTTTCACGTAGTCGAATAAGCTCAATGGGTTTGAGTGTTATTTCTACAATACTATATGTATTTGTGATTAAAAAATCAGAAAAACATGTCAGAAATACTAAAGGCCCGGGGAAACCCCCGGAAAATCAGCCGGATTTTCTTTTCTTCGCAAGAGCGGCATCCACGAGGCCCGCAAACAGCGGCGCAGGCTTCTCGGGCCTGGACTTGAACTCCGGATGGAACTGGCAGCCCATTAGATAAGGATGGCCGGGCAGCTCGATGATCTCCATCAGGTCTTTCTCGGCAAACCGGCCGGAGAACCGGAGACCCTTCTTCTCAAGCACCGGAACGTATTCGGGATTCACCTCCCAGCGATGGCGATGCCTCTCGGAGATCTTATCGGCCTGATACAGCTTGTATGCCATGCTGCCGACCGCAAGGTCGCAATCATAAGCACCCAACCGCATGGTAGCGCCCTTCTTAGAGATCCCCCTCTGCTCCGGAATGAGATCGATCACCGGGTACTGGGTGTCCGGGTCCGCCTCGGTCGTGTTCGCGTTCTTGAGGCCGCATACGTTCCGCGCATATTCGACGACGGCGAGCTGCATCCCGAAGCATATCCCAAGGAAGGGTATCCTTGATTCTCGGGCGTACTTTATCGCTTTGATCT
>CAIYYO010000066.1 GCA_903930485.1 Methanobacteriota archaeon | reverse complement strand
TCATTATTCGATCTGACCACTGACGAGACAAACGAACTTCTGAAGCGGGGTGCCTGGTTCAAGGAGCAGAACAGGGCGGGCAAAGAATATCAACCGCTCAAGGGAAAGACGCTCGCGATGGTCTTTGAAAAATCTTCGACGCGGACGCGCGTTTCTTTTGAAGTGGCGATGTATCAGCTGGGCGGACACGCGCTCAACATAACGTCTCTGGCAGGCGTCGCCGGTGTCAAGGAAAAAATAAAGAAGCCGATCGTCGCGCACATAAACAGCCCGACGCCTTTCTGCCCGCGCGGCGTATTGATGAAGGGAGACAAGGAATGCGCGGGGAATTGCGGTTACGGCGAATTTTCTTCCTGCATGCGGGAGCACGGCAACGTCTCAAGGATGAACACTCCCTTCTATCTCAAACATAATTCCCTGTTCGCGCACCTGGTCTACCGAAATTATGTAAAGAGAAAAGACGCGCTGCAGAAATTCGACCGCTTCATGCCCCTAAGCTCTTTCATGAAAAAGATGCTCGTTTCGTACGGGATCCCGGAAGAACGGATAGACGTAGTGCCTAACATAATCGAAACCGAAGCCTTTTTTGAGGTAAAACCTGTAGAGCACGACCCGCCGGGCATACTCTACTTAGGGCCTTACTCTGAATACAAAGGGCCGCAAGTCCTGCTGTCTGCGCTGAAAGGATTGAAAGCGGGATACTTCTGCGATTTCTACGGCTCCGGGCGTCTTGAAGGCATGTTGAAGGACTACGTAAAAAAAGAAGGCCTCAAAAGCGTGAATATCAATCCTGAAGTGCCTCATGTTCAGGTGCCGTCGCTTTACCAGAGCCACGACATACTAGTGTTCCCGTCCCTCGTCTCAGAGGCGTTCGGCAGGGTCGCGATCGAGGCGATGGCTGCGGGCAGGCCTGTAATAGCTTCAGGAATAGGCGGGGTCACGGACGTCGTGGAAGACGGCGTGACCGGCTTACTCGTAAAACCAGGCGATTCCGTCGGCCTGAGGGAAGCGCTGGAAAAACTTTTGACCGATAAGGCTCTTAGGCACGAGATGGGCAGTCGGGGCAGGGAGAAAGTTGAAAAAGAATACGATGCTGGCACCATAACCCAGAAAATCCTTCAGGTTTATGCATCGGCGGCTGAATAGGCCCCCTTCTTTATATAATATCGGATTAAACATGATGGAAAGTATATAAACGACGGCGCCAATAATTTATTGGCATACAAAAATACCAACTGGAGGATTAGAATGACAACACTAAGGGAATACCTTGACGGGACCAAATGCGACAAAGACCTGAAGGATTTGATCGAGCTTATTGCGAAACAGGCTGACCCGATACGCGGCGCCTTTATCACGAACCAGAAATACGTGGACACCAAGAACATCTACGGAGAGACGCAGATGGAGCTTGACAAATGGTCCAACGAGCACCTGAAGAAGGTGCTGGAGAAGTCCGGCCTCGTGAAGGAACTCGCAAGCGAAGAAGAGGACGACATAGTCAAGTTCCCGAACGCGAAAGGCAACTACGCGGTGACGATGGACCCGCTCGACGGCTCATCATTGATACAGGTGAACCTCGCGGTAGGGACGATAATAGGGATATACGACAACGGAAAGGTCATGCAGGCCGGGAAGAACATGCGTGCCGCGATGTATATCCTGTACGGGCCGATGACGATATTGACGCTGACAGTGAAAGAAGGCGTGCACATCTTCGCTTTGAACGAGAAAAAAGAATACCTGCTCCTCGTAAAAGACGTGAAAGTTCCCGAAGGGAATCTGTATGCAAGCGGCGCTATAAAGAAGGAATGGCTGCCCAAGCACAAGGCCTTTATCGATTACCTGGAGAACGCGGGATACAAGCTCCGGTATTCGGGATCGTTCGTAGCGGATGTGCACCAGATACTGAAATACGGCGGGATGTTCTCATACCCGGCGTTCGTCGGACACGAGAAAGGCAAATTGCGCCTTCTGTTCGAAGCAAATCCGCTGGGGTTCGTCATGATCCAGGCCGGCGGTAGGATCAGCGACGGAACGCGGGACATCCTTTCCATAACGCCTGAGAAGGTCGATCACAGGGTGCCGATTTATATCGGGAGCAAGACCGTCATCGACAAGGCCGAGCAGATGCTAAAATAATCAATCTAAAATATAAAGCAAAGAAAAAACACAACGAAAAATGGCTAATAAACCTATTCCGGGAGACGTGATGTATAACTCCTTGAGAGACAAGGACTGTATAATAATGGCCGCCAACACCCGGTTCATCCCGGGCGTCGCGGAAGGGCTGTTTCGGGCTGCAAAAGACCTCGATGCGCCGATAATAATCGAGATAGCGCGCTCCGAGTCCGACCTGAAAGGAGGATACACCGGCTATACGCCCAAGGACTTCGCGGAAAGGGTGATAAAGGCGGCGAGCAACGTCGGGATAAAGAAATGGGTCCTGCACGCAGACCACATAGGAGTAAAAGACGGCAGCCCTGAGACGATTCAGGGAACAAAGGACCTGATAAAGGCGCAGATAGACGCAGGATTCACGTCTTTTGCGATAGACGCGTCCCACATCTTCAACTTCGAAGGAAAGGACGAGAAAGAAGAGCTTGCAGGAAACCTTAAGGCGACCATCGAGATAGGCAACTACATAAAGGACGAGATGGCAAAGAAGAAGATAAAGTCCTACGGCCTCGAAGTCGAGGTAGGGGAAGTCGGAAGGAAAGACGCGAACGGCCTCATCCTTACCACGCCGAAGCAGGGGGCGACTTTCATATCCGAGCTAAACAAAGCCGGCCTGAAGCCCAACCTCCTCGCGACCGCGAACGGAACCATACACGGCAACGTCTACGACGACAAAGGAGTGAAGATCCCGAAGGTCGGCATAGACATACCAAGGACCAAGGAGATCGCCAAAGCGCTCCGGGACATGAATTCCGAAGTAAGGATAGCGCAGCACGGCATAACCGGTACGCCGCTGGAGCTGATACAGTCCCAGTTCCCGAGAGGAGACGTACTGAAAGGAAATGTAGCGACGTTCTGGCAGGACCTGGTATGGAGCACGATAAAGATCTACGAGCCAGAGCTGTACAAGAACATGTACGACTGGACCCTCAAGACCTACCCTGGCACGGGGAAGAGCGACGAAGAGATCTTCGGCAAGAACTGCAAGTTCGCATTCAAGCAGTACTTCAAGGAGACGCACAGCCTAGGAAAAGACACGCTGAGAGCGATCGAGTCCCACTGCTACGCGAACGCGCTGATGTTCTTCAAGGCGTTCAACGGGATAGGAAAGGCGAAGCTGGTGAAATAGAACCTGGCTTGAATGGATATTCTTTCTTTTTTTTCATTAATTTTTTATTATGTAATTTATTCCATAGGTGGGCTTCTTTTTCTTTCTCTCCCCATCGTAGTCCCGGCTTTAATCTATCTCATCGTCAGGCGAATCTTTAAGACCTGGGGCAGAATTCTAAGAATAGGGATAACTTTGGTCGCATCCCTGGCTTTTGCTTCATGTCTTTTGCCTTTCCTAAT
>CAIYYO010000065.1 GCA_903930485.1 Methanobacteriota archaeon | reverse complement strand
GTCAGTGTTTTTCAGGTTCCAGAAGCGTTAATGCATATTCATCAGTGAGATATTCTCCTGCTGCTTCCATCACTTCTTTTTTCGTTATCTTCTTTATGTATTCCTCTTTTTTCCTGTAGTCGTAGGGGATTCCGTATATCTCTGTCTCAAGGAGGGCCATCGCCCTTTCGGTTATGTGCTCTATCTGGTCGTCGTATCTCGAGATCATCAGGGTCTTTATCCCTTTGAATTCCCGGTCCGGAACGTCGTTCTCTTTAAGGTCTTTGAATATTTCGAGTATCACTTCTTTCGCTTCCTCGGTCTTCTTAGGATCGAAGCCGTCGACGTGTGTTATAAACATCCCTTCCTCGCCGACGGGGTAATAGAAGCTGCCGACCGAGTAGCCTATTCCTCTTTTGTCGCGCAGTTCCCGGTACATCCTTGACGAAAGACCTTCGGAGAGGATGGCGGATATCAGTTCCAGGGAATGCACGTCTTTGCAGGAATACCCAGGCACTTTGTAGCCCAGGCACATGTAGACCTGCGAGATGTCTTTCCGGTCTTCCGAGATCTCCCGACGCCTGTTAAGGAGGCTTGACGTCTCGCTCCTTTTAGGGATTTTTTTCTCTTCCAGGGAGCCGAACAAGTCCGTGACGTCTTTTACCAGCTCTTTTTCGTCGAATTTCCCGACCGCGGCTATGACCATGTTATTGGGGGCATAGTATTTCTCCTTGAATCCCTCAAGGTCTTCCTTCGCGACCGAACCCATCGAGTCAACGGTTCCTTCTATCTTCTTTTCGAGAGGCGTTCCGGTGAACAGCTTTGGGATGAATAAGCCGGTCATGGAGTATCTTTCCGGAGAGTTTATGAAGTTCCTTATCTCCGTAAGGATGACCTGTCGCTCGGTATCGAATTCCTCCTTTTTATAGGAATAATTGGTCGCGGCCTGGTAAAGGACCTCGACGGCGGTGCCGAGATGGTTGTGGGGCGCCTTGGCTGTAAAAGCTGTGTACTTCCACGTCGTGTAAGCATTGATTATAGTCCCGCTGTATTCAAGGTCTTCGGCTATCTCCCTAGCAGTCCGGTGCCTGTTGGTCTTGAAAAGCAGGTGCTCGTTGAAATGACTTCCACCGTTCACCTTCGGGTATTCGTCCACGGAACCCACTTTTACGCCGGCTATCAGAGCCGCCTTCTTCGTGTCGGGCCTCTTCTCGGTCAATAGGGTCAGGCCGTTGTCCAGCTGCAGCCGGTTTACTCCTTTCATCTCCATTTTAGAAAAAATCATTGGTATTACGCGGATAAGAGTCTCTCAGAAACCCGATAAACTGGACTGACCGGCTTTTTCCTTCGAGGCTTTAAGGTCCTTCAGGTCTATGCTCATACCGTCTATCGCAGCCAGGGTCCGTACTCCGGTAGCATCCTCGATATTCTTCGCTTCTTTTTCCGGTCCGGCATTCAGAATCGTCATCCCAAAATGGTTGATCAACGCAAGATCCGGCCCTGCGGCCTTCACGAGCAGGCCCGCAGTCCGCGTGTTCAAATGGACGTCAATCTCTTTCGACGCCGGGAATATTGTGTTCAGTATCAGGATTTTTGCGCCTTTGTAATAAGGCACAAGGTTCTCGGAATAACCCGTATCGGCGCTGTATGCGACTACGCCTTCACTGGAAAAAAACTTGTATCCGACGCCGTCCGCATGGTCCTTGGTCGGCAACGCCTGCACCTGCATTCCGTTTATCTCGAAGAGATCCCCGGGCTCGGGCGTCAAAACCTCGGTAAAGCCCCGGTGGTATTCTGAAATGTAATCCAGCCCGGCCTTGTTTATGACCAAGGTGCCGCGCTTCTGCCTCATGCCGCGCGTCATGGCCTCGATCATCAGTTCCGCATCGTTGTAGTGGTCGAGGTGGTTGTGCGAGACGAAGACTGCGTCCAGCTTTTGCGGGTTCTTGCCGTATTGCAGCGCCCTTATGAGCGCGCCGGGACCGGGATCAAGGGATATAGTAGCCTCAAGGTCCAGCCATAGCCCGCCGGAGTAGCGTCTCTGGTTGAGTATTACGAACCTGCCGCCGCCGGTGCCGAGGAATGTGAGCGAAGCCATACTCAGTTAATAATTTTGGAATCTTTGTTTAATACTAGGATGACCGAAAAAGATCTAACGCCCTGCGGCGTATGCTGCCTACGCCTTGCTCGTTTACGTAATAGCATACGATATATACAGGTATTTTTGTAGGCCCATTTATAAAAAACCGGGAAAGAATATTATAACCATGAAGATCCTATGCATAGCAGACTTACACGGAGACTTTGAAGCGGTCCGGAAGGCAAGGCTTTACGCCGTAGAGAACAAAATAGACCGCATACTGATCCTCGGCGACTTCCCGGGCCACGGCGTATTCCACGACATCCAGCAAAGCGTCAAGGCGATCGAGGACTCCTTTGATCTGTTGGCAGGCTTCCCTGTTCTGGCCATCCCCGGAAACTGCGACCCGCTTGATGCGCCTGAGATATTCGGGAAGCGGGGGGTAAACCTGCATGAAAGATCTGAGGACGTTGACGGCATCGTCTTGGCCGGGTTCGGGGGATCGAATGTCACGCCCTTCGGCACGCCGTTCGAGATGGACGAGGAAGAGATCTTTTCCAGACTAAAGTCCTTGCTTGAACCGTTAAAGGGCCGGAAAATGATTCTAGCCGTGCACTGCCCGCCTAAGGACACTGAATCCGATAAGACGTCGACCGGTCTGCATGCCGGCAGCACCTCGGTCAGAAAGGCGGTTACGGAGTACTCCCCCAGCCTGGTCGTGTGCTCCCATATACATGAAGCCGGCGGGTCGACGGACAGGGTCGGTTCGACGGTCATCGCTAACATCGGGCGGCTGGGAAAAGGCAGCGTCGGCGTGATAAACATCGACAGGGACATTTCTATCACCCTTACGAATATGGGCAAATAGCCTTCTTTATTGAAAATAGGTAGTACACCTATAATTTATATAACATATTTAAACGTGTTTGAACAATTACTTTATACCTTAAACTAAAAATGGAAAGAAGAAAAACCGTTTTGATGGCGTCTTTTGCGCTTTTCATAATAATATGCGCCGCAGGCGATGTCTTTGCAGGCGGCAAGATATTGTTTTATCAGGCAAAGACCGGCGGCAACTACAGGCTGGCCGGCGATTATTCAAAGCTTGCGGACAGTCTGCACAGCGCCGGATACGAAGTCGACGAATTAAAGGCCGACCTGACTATTGAAAACCTTAATACGCTCAAGGCCGACATCATAATCATACCCGCCCTCGGCAGCGACCTTACCGAGAGCGAGATGACCACTTTGTTCGAATTCGTGATAAAGGACGGCAAAGGAGTCGTTTTGATGGGAGCGACGCCGGCCACCAACAGGATGACGATTCCTTTAGGAATACGCGCGCTCGACGAGACATTGGAAGACGACAACAACAAAATAAGGGATGCGTCCACCGGACAGCTTGTAGACGACAAGAAACAATTTTTCATAGACCTCCCGCCCAACAGGCCGGATACGGTGGTTAATTCGCTTACCAGAGGCGTCAACACTCTTTACATCTTCACTGCAACCGGGCTGCATCTATTCGGTAACGCAAAAGGCGTCATATACGGGGGAGACGCCACCAACACGCCTATTTCCCTGGTTTTCCCTAAAGGAAGCAACCCGCCCCTGGCCGCATACACCCGGCTCGGCAGCGGATCCATCGTTCTCATAAACGACCCCGACATGTTCACGAACGTTAACATCGACCCGACAAAATACAGGAACGACAACGTAAAATTCGCAGTCAACATAATGGATTGGCTGTCGACGCCGTTCCAGGATCAGCTCACGGACCAGGAAGTGGACAACATAATGAAGTCCCTTAAAACCCAGGTCACAGACGACAACAGGACCATTGTTTCATTGCAGGCCCAAACCGATTCGCTGAACCAGCAGATAACGACCTTATCGTCTGAAAAGGAAGGATTAACCAGCGAACTTGCGAAATACAGGAGCGACAAGGTCATGGGCCTTCCATGGCTCACTTACTCTTCTCTTGCGATGTTCGTCCTCGCAGGCGCATTCCTTCTGACCTGCGTCGTCGTGATGAAGAAAGGCCGCAAAAAGCCCGAGAAGAAAGAAGGACAAGGCGGAGAGCTCGGATACGAATTCGACGAAAAAACAGACGAAGAGAATGCGGCCGAAGGTGACGAGGAAGTCAAGACGGCCGGAAAGATAAAGGAAGAAGACGTCGAAGAAAGGCTGCGCGAACTACAGAAGACCTCCAAGTAAAAAAAAACTCACTTCTCTTCGCGGGTTATTGTAGTCTCCTTCTTCTTCCCTCGAAGCCGTTCAAGGATCTTTTTCAGCTCCTCGTCCGAGAGCTGCTTAGGCAATTGGCCTGCCTGGTAAAGCTGTATAAGGAGTATCTCGACCTGTCTTGCGAATTCCGGATTCGCGACGCGAATATTCGCAAGCCTCTGCCTGGCGTCCGGCTCCAGTATCTGCCCTATTATGATCTTTATCTGGGACGCAAGCTGCTGCTCCTGCATGCTTCTCTGCGTCTGTGCCTGAGCCTGCTGCTGATACTGGCTCTGCATAAGCTCACGAAGGCGCCTCTGGCGGATCTCGTCCAGGTCGTCGGGAGACATATTAAGAATTTAAGCTTTGACTTTATTAGCTATCTTGTCCAGGTAAGACTGACCTTTCGCAGTAATCCTCCTGCCGGTTTTAACCTTTTCGGTGAAACCAAGGGTATCGAGTTCC
>CAIYYO010000064.1 GCA_903930485.1 Methanobacteriota archaeon | reverse complement strand
GGAACTTGTTTCATCAGCCATTTGTTAACATATTCCCCGAATTATGATCTCGTGACTTCCTCCGGCGAAGTGGTCGGCGACGAGTTGTGCGCAGGCGACGCTTTCAAGGCCGTTTACGGCGTTCCCAAGGGGGAATGGTGGAGCGACGGGGGAGACCTAGATAGTCCACCGATCAACTGGGTGCCTGACGTAGAGAAATTCACGCTGGATTTGATAAAATACCACGAGGCAATGATAGACCCCGATGAACCTTGGAAGGAGGTTTATCCGACGGTTCCTTTGGATGTTTCGGACGGCTTCGTCGACAAGCTGACGGGTTTCAAGGTCTATCAAATGGGCTATCTTGCGATTGGTGACAATCTCACTGATACTGACGATGTATGGCAGGGCGCCGTTGTATGCAGCCTGAAGCAAACAAGTTCCGTCACGGGCGCAGACCAGAGATCCGGTTACTACACGGTTTCCGGGACCGGGAAAATCGATTACAGGAACTCTCTTGAAATGGATTGCGTCTACTACCTGTTAGGTATCGGCTGGGAAAAGGGTAAATACACCCTGATCCAGATGCCCGGGATAATATACGGATATCTAGATAATCCTTACAGGATAGAGGTCACAGATCACTCGCGGAACATCTCGGTCGTAAAGCCTGCAAATCCCGGATTGATAGTTTCTTCTCCGGGCGCGGGCGACCTGAAAATCGGCGAGGAAAATACTCTCAGGATTTTGCTCAACAATACAGGCGACGTCGATGTCAGCATACGCCGCATATACTCGAACGACCGATACCGGTTGATATCCTGCGATTCCGAGGAAATCAAGCCGGGAATGTCGGTCGAATGCCTTATGTCAGTCACTCCCGAAGCCGGTAAACGCCTCGACGTCTCGGTCGATTACAAGTATAAGTCATGCGGCCGATGGGTGCTCGCGAACGCGATGAAGAGCCTCATAGACTATAAAGACATTACTCTGGCGGCATCTGCTCAAGCCTACGGCTTCGACGTCTACGGAGATTGCCGCAACGACTACTTCGGATGCGACGCGCCCAGCAGGGAAGGAACCTTTGTCGCAGGGTATCGTTGCTTCAACAAGGACGGCAAATATCACGTGCCATCGATCGGAAGATTCGATTTGAAATACGATCTATCAACTGTTCCGGCAGGGAAAGAGATCCTCGGCGCAAGGCTGTACCTGAATGCGAAAACGGTCAACAAGGCCCAGACGATCATAGTCTATTCAACGACGAACGATAAATGGCAACCCTCCGGATGCGTTCCGGGCGGGGACATATGCGCCCAGCCCTGGTGCAAGGAATGCCTTCCATTGTACGACTTCGCAGGCAAACAGGAATCGTCCGTACAAGTCAACGGTGCCGGAGAGTATTCTCTGGACGTGAGTGACTATCTCAAAGAATCAATCGGCAAAGGCGATAAATATGCGTCCCTTCAAGTCATGGGCCGGGAAGACGAATGGAGCGTCGAAGGCGAGAAAACATGCAACGCCGTCGGCCAGTGGACGAACCAGGACGTGGCGTTCTCTGGAACCGGGAGCAGTAGCCCATACCTTGAAGTAGTGTATAAATGATTCTCAGGGATTTATAGCCGTTAGCTCCCTATTTTATACTTGCAACCGGGACTGTGGGGTAGCTTGGCCATCCTTCTAGCTTTGGGTGACGCCCGCAGGCGGCATGCCCGCAGGCGGCAGAAACAGCTAGAGACCTGTGTTCAAATCACGGCAGTCCCAATGAATTCTTTTTTTACGCCCAGCCCTTCAGACATCCTTCTTTATTTGGAAAATACCAATAACATTCCATCCGATGAGGAAACGGGACTGTGGGGTAGCTTGGCCATCCTTCTAGCTTCGGGTGACGCCCGTAGGCGGCAGAAACAGCTAGAGACCTGTGTTCAAATCACGGCAGTCCCAAATCATTTAATATTCCGTCTCGGCTTTAAAATCTTCCATGGGCTTGGGCGCTATTGCGGCCGTTCGACCCTTTGTCTCCCTGGGTTCTTTGGTTATGTATCCTGCTTCCTCCAGCACCCGGTTCAGGACGTCGTTGTACGTTTCGCGCCTGTATTTTTTGGCCGAGTCAAGCAGGCTTCTTGTTTTTACGGATATCTGGATCGTCGTATTTTGCATTACGGTTATCTGATTTGTTTTACCCGTATTTATAGTTTATTATAATACATTATAACTAATTATAGCATAATGGCGCAGTTTATCGAATATTAATTAAGAAGATAAGGATTCTAGCTGTGCTTCGGCACTTTTACTCTCAGGAAGTCTTCGGCGATGTAAGATTCCGGGAAGACCTCCCTAGCCTCTTCTTCCAGGGGCTTGGGATCGGGGTATCTCTGGGAGATGTGGGTCAGGTACAGTTTTTTTACCCCTGCTTTTTTGGCTAGCTCCGCGGCCTGGGTGATGCTGCTGTGATCTGATTTCTCTAGGCTTTCGGTGTCCTTCGCCGAATAGGTCCCGTCGTGTATGAGGACGTCCGCGTCTTTTGAGAGTTCCAGCACGGCCTGGCATGCCCGGGTGTCGCCGGTATATACCATCTTCCTTCCGGGCACGGGTTCTCCGAGCACCTGGTCGGGATCGATTTTTTTGCCTTTGTATTCGACGGCTTCGCCTCTTTGCAGTTTCGAGAAGAGGTGGCCTTCCGGGAGTCCGAGCGCGAGTGCTTCGGGCTTCAGGAATTTCCTTTTGGCGTCTTCCTGGAAACAGTATGCAAGGCTTGCGTTAGTGTGTTCCGTCCTAGCGCAGGTCACGCTGTAGCGTTCGCCTTTTATGACTACGCCTTCGTCTATTTCATGGACCTGTATTTCGAGGCTGTCGGGCCTGAAGGTCCCCATTGACAGCATGTGTTCCATGGTTTCTTCAAGACCTCTCGGGCCGTATATCTCGAGGGGCTTTTTTCTCTCGAAGAAATCCATGCTCTGGATCATGCCTGCGAGGCCCATAAAGTGGTCGGCGTGCAAGTGGGTTATAAAGACGTTGTCTATTCTCATGAAGTTTATGCCTGCTATTCTCATCTGTCTCTGGGTTCCTTCGCCGCAGTCGTAGAGGAAGTATTCGCCCATGTAGTCGAGAAATATTGCGGGCAGGTTCCGTTTTTCAGTAGGTATCGCGCCTGCCGTCCCCAGGAACACTATCTCCATGTTTAATTCTGGGTTTACGTTCTTATATCCGCGC
>CAIYYO010000063.1 GCA_903930485.1 Methanobacteriota archaeon | reverse complement strand
TTTCGCTACTTCCACCCTTTCGCCTATCTGGAATAGTTTCTCAAATATCCTTATCTCGTCGGCGAGGGGTATGTCCCTGTTGAGAAGCATGCCGAGGTCTTCTCCGTACATGTTGAGCAGCGATTCGTCCGTCCCGCGGGCGGTCTTGTTGAGCTGGTTACGCGCGTTCTTGCTGTCTTTTATGTCGCGCGTGAGCTCTTTTATCTTGGCGATGAGCTCGGCCCTCATTTCTTTGAGCTTGGATATCTTGCCGTTCAGTTCGTCCCTGTTGGCGGTGAATATGCGTGCCTCTTCGCTGAGCTTGTTGGCCTTTTCAGTGGTCTCGTCCCTCTTGGCCCTCCACATGTCTGCGTCCTTTTTATGGAAGTTTATCTCCCTGTAGAGTTCCTTGACCTGTTTCTCTTTCTGGTCCAGCTCGTGCCTTAGGCCGTTTATCGTGTCTTTCAGTTCTTTCTCGTTCATGTTGGATGTGGAAAAAAGCGTAAATTATTTTAACGCTTTCATTGATAATAAATGCCCGCTCGCTTACAAAGCCCCTTCGTCTTTGAGTGCCTGAGTATCCTTCTTGCGCGGGTTCTTCGAGGCCTTTGACGACTTTTTTGATTTTTTGACCTTCTTTATCTTCTTGAGCGGCTCGTGCATGCTTGTTTTCTCTTCAGGCTTGGCGCCCGATATCTGCTCGGATATCTCTTTCTTCCTCCCATCCCAGTACGCTCCGGCGTCTTCCTGAAGCTTTATCTGGCTCTTCAGCCAGGTATGCCTTGCCTTGGGGTCCGACTCCGAGGGGCCGTAATTCCTCCCGGCCTTTGATTCGTAAAGAGATATGAGATCCTGCTGCAGCGTCGACAACTCTTTTTCGGTGGATTTCGAGATCACCTGGTATTTCTGGTTCTGGACAGGGTTGTCTTTGGAGTCCTTGAGCCAGTACTGTACCTGTTCCTGTTTTTCCCTGAGGACAGTGATTCTTTCGAGAGCGTCGTATTCCTTTTTATACTCCTTGGTGAAGGTCTTATGCTTCTCCAGAAGGAGATTTGCGAGCTCTTCTTTGGTGATGTTCTCTGAGGTCATTCTTCGACTTTGCGGATGATGAGTATAGACTAGGTACTTATTTTTTAAATACTGTCATAGTCCCGTTTTATTCCCCGGCCTTGTATCTGATCACGAACCATAGCCGCTGGAATGCGGTGAGGTTCGAGAGTATGGCGGCGGCTGCTATCACATAGACCAGCCAGAGTTCGTTGTAAATGCCGAGGAGCATGCCGATATATACGAGGATCAGCCTTTCGGCCCTTTCAAGCAGTCCGCCCATCTTTTTATGCGCATTCGCGTCGGTCACTACCTTCCTGTGGTCGGCGTAAGCCCTTATATACGTCGGCATCATGGAGCCGAATATCAGAAGCGAGACCCATAAGGCGTTCGGGATTCGGAATAATTCTTCGGCAGTATATAAATAGAATAGGAGGCCGACGTATAAGAGTATCTCCACATACCGGTCTATTATCCCGTCGAGAAAAGCTCCGAGAGCCGACACGCTTCTCGTAACCCGTGCGACTGCGCCGTCGATCGCGTCGATGAATCCTGCGGCCATGAACAAGGCGAGGCTTGCCGGGAGGTTGCGATACTGGACGAGGGCTATAAAACCAGCAATAGCCGGCAGTATCGAGACAAGGGTCCACGTATTCGGGGAGATTCCGAGCCTCGCGAACACCATCCCGATCCTTACAGAGATCATCTCTGTGTCGAAGTTTGCCTTAAACATCCTGTCCACGCTTGTTGGTATAGAAAAAAAATTAGGTAAGAGAGGCTTATAAGGCAGCATTATTCGGCATATAATAAGCCTTGATTACTTTATAATAATGTAAAAAAAGGTTTGACAGGGACTACTGTAAGATGGAAAACAAAAACACGTTAATCGGGGAATATCTGGGCACTATCGAAGAATTCGTTCCGGGAGTTGGCACGTACGCCGAAGAAGGGAAGATATATTCGGCCAACATCGGAAAGGTCGTGGTGGATCGCGAGAATCACGTCGTAAAGGTCATGGGCAAGATGCTGCCGGTCCTCGAAAGGGGTCAGGTGGTATTCGGCGAGGTCCTGGACATCAAGAAGAATGCCGTTGTCATCATAGTGAGGAAGATCCAGGGCCAGAGGGGCGACGTGGACATAAAGGTCGGCCTATTCGTCTCGAACATATCAGACGGCTACGTCGAGAGGCCGGACGATCTGTTCGCTATCGGGGACATCGTGAAAGGCGTGGTCATAAAGATGGAGGGCAGCCTGATAGACATCTCTACCAGGGGACCGTACGGCGTTGTGAAGGCCTTCTGCAGGAGGTGCAGGTGCGCGTTGGAGAAATCCGACAAGGTTCCTGCCGACGTGCTCGTCTGCCCGTGCTGCGCCGACAAGGAGAAGCGGAAGATTGCCGACGACTACGGCAACGTCGCCGACCTATAATTGTCCCCGGCGGGGATATTCGGAAAATGGGCGTCAATCTCAAGGACATAATAAATTCTGAGCCGATCGATTTCGCCGATTTGAAGGGGAAAGTCATAGCCGTTGACGCGCTGAACTCCCTTTACCAGTTTCTGGCATCCATCAGGCAGCCCGACGGTACGCCGCTCATGGATTCCCATAAGAACATTACGTCGCACCTGTCCGGACTGCTTTATAGAACAATACGTCTTCTAGAATTAGGGATTAAGCCGGTCTACGTATTCGACGGAAAGCCGCCTCACCTGAAACACAAAGAGATAGCCGGCAGGAGCGCCCTCAAAGACGAGGCCGAGTACGAATGGGCGAAGGCGAAAAAAGAGGGAAGGCTCGAGGATGCAAAGAAATACGCGATGAGGACTAGCCGCCTCACATCGGTCATGCTGGATGAGTCGAAGAGGCTTCTCTGTTTCATGGGCATGCCCTACGTGCAGGCCCCGAGCGAAGGCGAAGCGCAGTGCGTCCGACTCTGCATGAACGAAGATGCATGGGCGGTCGGGAGCCAGGATTACGATTCGATGCTGCTCGGGGCGTCGAGGCTGGTGCGCGGACTCACGATGAGCGGGACCCTTGAATTGTCCATGATCCGTCTCGACAAGGCACTGGGCGACATTGCACTCACGCGCGAGCAGCTCGTCGACCTCGCGATACTCGTAGGCACGGACTTCAACGAAGGCATAAAAGGCATCGGCCCCAAAAAGGCTTTAAAGATCGTCAAGGACGGAAAAGTCGAGGAATACCGGAGCCAGTTCGAGGTCGATCTCGACGAAGTACGGGACCTCTTCCTGGACCCGGACGTAACCGACGACTACGCGATAAGCTGGGGCAGGCAGGACAGCGAAGGACTGATGAAACTGCTAAGCGCCGAACACGACTTCTCTGCCGACAGGGTGAATAATGCGATCGCGAACCTCGAAAGACACATGAAAGAGTTCTCCCAGAAGGATTTGAGCTCGTGGTTCTAACCAACCTTTCTTGTTCTAGCCTTTAATTCTTGTGCTATGTCAATTGCCTTGTTAGTCTTTTCTTCAATATCTTTAAGGGTTTTTGGCCTGCCATACCGCCCTAGGACTATTTTGCGCTGTCCGATGAATAGATTAAAGCTATATTTATCTAGTTCTTCGAGGAGTTGCGGCGTAAGCATTTCTGCTGCATATTTCTCGGAGCTCGTGTCGACATTATACCTTCTTGAAAATGACTGGTCCATGTTAACCCTTTCGGTGAAAAGTATCGGATTCACGTGGGAATCGAATATGTCGGGCACTCCGTCAATAATTTTTGCCCGCCTCGATGAAACCATGATGATTTCTTCTGCCTTGTCGGCTGTCATGCTTATTATCGTCCTGTCAGCACCCATGTCGTGCTTTGTCCCATCCCTGTCGGTGGTTGGTGTAAAACCTACACTTATGCTGATATCCTCATCCTTTAATCTGCCGCTAGCTTGTGCTGGGATTGATTTACTGGCAAAAAATCTTATGTTGCCAGGCTTAAATGATAGATTGTGCCTTTGTGCGTAGTCCTTCAAAATCTCGTTTGTTTTCTTTGATGAACGAGC
>CAIYYO010000062.1 GCA_903930485.1 Methanobacteriota archaeon | reverse complement strand
GTCAGGTGTTTTCCTAACAAGTTTCCTGCGACGTCTGAGGAGTTCGTTCCGGAATCGGTCGACGGGTTGTTTGCGCGTAGGAGCGCTTACGGCAGGCATGAGGTGATCGTCGAGACCCCGGACCATGAGAAGAACCTTGGGGATCTTAGCGTGGAGCATATAGCAAAACTCGTGGACATGTATGCCGAAAGATTGGAGGAGAATAAGAAGGATCCGCTTATCAAATATGTGCTGCTTTTCAAGAACCAGGGCGAGGATGCCGGGACGTCGATCGAGCATACTCACTCGCAGCTTGTTTCTCTGCCCATCATTCCCCCGGACGCCAGCGCCGAGTCTTCAGCTTTCAAAACGTACATGCAGGAGCATTGCAGCTGCCCGTTATGCGATGCCTGGAAGGCCGAAGTGAAGAGAGATAGGAGGATCTTCGAGGACGAACGCGTCGCTGTCTTCGCGCCTTACGCTTCCAGGTTCCCTTTCGAGGCCTTGATCGTCCCCAAGAGGCATACTGCATCCCTTGAATTCCTTGACGCGGACGAGCGGTCGTCTATTGCGAAGGCCTTGAAATACGTTCTAGGCTCGTTGGATTCCAGCCTGAATTATCCGTCCTACAATTTCTATCTCCATTGTGCTCCTAAGGGCCAGGATCTTCATTTCCACATCGACGTGTGCCCGAGGATCAGCAAGTGGGCAGGCTTCGAACTGGGGAGCGGGATCATCATTAACACGGTGCCTCCTGAGGCGGCCGCCGGTCATTACAGGGACCTGATCTCCAAAAACCCTTAATCGGAGGGAAACGGGATATATTAAAACATTATATATTGAGTCCACCTAATTCTCTAATCAAGGAAAATGTCAGCCCAAATAATCCGTAAGGAAACGTTTGCCGCAATATTCCTGGCCGCGCTGTTCATGGTTTCAAGCTCGGATGCAGCCCTTGAATTGATGGGAAGCTACAATATCACGAACATCAAAGATGTCTTTCTGGAGGACCTCTCAGGCGACAAGACGTTTACTGTGCTTGTGACCTCGTCGGAAGGTATTTATGCCTTAACGGACAAAGCGCAGGTTAAATGGTTCTACGAGGCTCCTTACATCGATTCGGTCATCGTCTCCGACATAAACAGGGACGGCAAGAAGGAGATCGTGCTTTCTACGGGACTGGAAGTGAACAAGCTGGAGAAGGGGAATTTGTTCATCCTGGACTCGAACGGCAAAGTAATAAACAGGTACGTGCAGGAGACGGGCCAGGCTCATCCGAACGTCATGTTCAACGCGATGAAGGCGACCGATCCCAACGGCAACGGCTATAAGGAGATCGTCGGCGGGAACTCCGTCGGGGTTTACGAGCTCTCGGATTCCTACGAGAGGATACAGTGGGGCTATTTGATCAATGAATCCGTCATCGGCATTTCCGTGGACGACGCGGCCAGCGGCAGCAATGACGTCACGGCTTATTCCTATACGGAATTATTCGCTTTGACCCCGGACGGGTCGCTGATTCGGAATTACACAGTCGGGGAGGGCATCCGGAAGATCATCTCCGGCGGCATAACCGGTAAATCTCAGCAGGAGACTTTGATAATCTCGGACGAGGACAACATTTATCTGTTGGACAAGGACTACAAAAAGACCGTCGATACGAACCTCGTCGGCAACATCGTCGAGGCCGAAGCGTTCGACCTGAACGGGGACGGCTTCAGGGAGCCTGTTCTCGGGACCAGGAACGGCTTATACATCGTGAGCTCGAGATTCCTCATAAAGGCTAAATACGTGACCAATGACATAGTCCGCGGGCTCTATTTTTCCGACTGGGACGGGGATGGCGCGAAGGAGCTGGTCTTCGGCTCGGGAGACTACGTTTACGTCCTTACGGTCGAGGGGAAAATAAAGGACAAGCTTTTCGTAGGCAAGCATATCGACAGATTCGTAAAAGGGGACTTGGACAATGACGGATACACCGAAGTCGTCACCACATCAGGCAAGAGCGTATACATTCTGAGGAATGTGGGATCAAAGGTGTCGAACGACGGGCGGGAGAATTACGTGCTTACCGAAAGCTTTATGGAGATGGGCAAGTACGACGATGCGAGAAAGTCCCTTGCCGTAGCGGTGAAGGCATATGCAGATGCGGGGGATGCCGTAGGCGTTAAGGCGTGCGACGTTCTCGGAAAAGAGATCGATTCAAGAGCCATTACGTCCAAGCTGCAGGAAGCTGACTCTTTATATAAAGAGGCCGAAGCGTTTCTTTCAAAAAGCGACATGGACAATGCCAGGAAAACCCTGGATAAGGCGTCGGGCATCTATTCCGGGATAAACGACTCCGAAGGCGTTTCAAGGTGCGCCGCGCTCTCTGCAAAGATACGCGTCGTTCCCGCCACAAACCAAAACCCGCTTAATGTGAACATCTCATCGGTCTTCAGGCAGTCCGGCGACCTGGGAATGTTCCCGCTTATGTCGCTTTTCCTCATCGTCGCAGTAGTCCTGCTGGTGGTAGTATTAATGATCAGAAAAAAATGAAAAAAATGAGGCTTTTTGTCGGGTTCGTCGCCGCTGCGGTCTTCTTGGTCGCATTAACGGCCTGTGCGAGCGCCATCTCCAATAAGGAAATAGCGGATGCGAATTACGGCGAAGCCACCAAGCTTTTCACTGCCGGAAGCTGCGAGAATGCGAGCGACTCGGCAAACAGGGCGCTGAACCTTTACACTACCGAGAACGACGCCGACGGGGTCAGCAAAACAATGGACCTCATCGGGAAGATCGGCGACTGCATCAAGAAGAACGCGGACGCGAAATACGACCAGGCTTATAAGAGCTATGTCGCGAAGAAATATACCGACACCGTTTTATGGGCGCAGAGGGCCAAGGAGGAATACTCGCTCCTCGTGGGATTCGACGGGGAGAACGGGGTCGCCAAATGCGACAACCTCATCACCGACACACTGCTTGAGATAAAGAAGCAGAAGATAAAGGATGCGGACACTAAATACCAGAAGGCGTACAGCCTTTATGAGCAGCAGGATTTCGGGAATGCGAAGAAACTGGGGGCCGATGCGTTCAAACTGTATAACGAGACCGATTACGAGCAGGGGATAGAGCTATGCAACGCCCTTTTTGAGGAGATAGACAACAAAGTCATAGAGCTTCAGAACATCGCTGACGAGAGCCTGAGGACGGCGAGAGAGGAATACAAGAGCGCATACGATAACGCGAATTTCGAACAATACATCGACGCCAGCAATAAGGCAATGCAGGCCAGGGACCTCTACAGCAAGATAAACTTCATACAGGGCTATAAAGACGCCCAGGAAGTAATCACCAATTCCAACAACGAGATAGGACGGATGGAGGAGACATCGAAGCAGGCGGCGGCGAAATACTTCCAGGACGGCCAGAACGAGGAATTGCTGGGAAGGGGGACGCGCATGGAGAACGAGGCCGAGAAGGTTAAGCACTTCGACAATGCCATCAAGTCCTTCAACCTTGCTGACGCGATCTATTTAAAGCTAAAGGATTGGGCGCATAACCTGGGGAGGGGGGACAAGGAAGACGCTTACAAGGCGCTCGTGGCCGACTGCGCGACAAGGCTTGCGGAGATAGCTACGGAAAAAGGGAACATCGCGACCAGGAAGAAGGCCGACGACCTTTATACGGCTGCCCAGGGCCTCTTCACCAAAGGAGAATGCAGGAACGCGAGCAAATTTGCCAACGACGGGAGATCCTTGTTTCAGAAGATATCCGACCAGCCTGACGTGTTCAAATCCGACACCCTGTTATACCAGATAAACGTCTGCATAGCTAAGTTGAAGGCGGCGGAAGCGAACCTTGCCAACTACAGCAGATACTACAAGGTCGCAGACTATACGAACGCAAGCCTGGAGCTCGACAAGGCCCTGAAGGCTTATACCGATATAAAGTACCAGACGGGCATAGACAACTGCAACAAACAGAAGACAAAGATCTCTGAAAGCGTTGGAAAAAAGAAGAGCGCCGACGATCTGATGAAGCAGGCCCAGAACGATTTCACGAACAGGAGATACGAGGAATCCATAAAAGGCGCGACCAGCGCCAAAGCCGGATACCAGGCCATCAATTTCCTTGAAGGGATAAAAAAAGCCGACACCCTGATAAAACAGAACCAGGACCGGCAGATCTTAGATAAAAAAGAGGGCGAGAAGAACATCGAGATAACCATCGGAGCCATCGTTGCGGCCATCGTCCTAGTCATGATCGTCTGGGGCGCGAGGAAGGTCCAGAAGCAGAAAAGCGACAAAGAGAAGCTGGATACAGAGAAGAGGAAATTCGCCGAAGAGGTCAGGCGCAAGCATGAAGAAGACCGACTGGGTGACGCGGCAAGGCTTAAGGAGCTTGAGATGGAAAGAGAGAAGCTCAAGGCGATGATCGATGCGGAGATGAAGAAGGCGGAGCGAGACAGGCGGGAACTGCACCAGTGAAAAAGTAAACAATTCTTTTTTTATTTGATTGAAAAAGCCTTAAACCCTTATAGGTAAAGAGTGCTATGAAAAAGGAGATACTCGACGTCTTGAAGAGGCGCGGAATCGTCTACCCGTCTTTCGAGATATACGGCGGGCTTTCAGGCTTCTACGATTATGGCCCGATCGGCTCAAGGATCAAGCAGAACGTCGAAGACCTCATCAGGGAGTATTACGTCATCGGCGAAGGATGCATGGAGGTCCAGTGCCCGACCATTTCCCCCGAGCAGGTGTGGATCGCCTCAGGGCACGTGAAGAATTTCTCTGACATGCTGACCGAGTGCACTAAATGCGGCGAACCCTACCGCGCAGACCATCTGGTGGAAGAGCACCTCCACATCTCATGCGCAGGCAAACAGCTTGACGAGCTACACGAGACCATCTACAAGGAAGGCATCACGTGCCCCAAATGCAAGGGCGAACTTGGAAAGGTCTACAACTATAACCTGATGTTCAAGACAGAGGTCGGCAACCCCGGGAAGACCGCATACCTTCGTCCCGAGACCGCGCAGACCACTTATCTGGCGTTCAGGAGGCTCTGGGAGGTGGCGAGGAAGAAACTTCCCTTCGGCGTGCTGCAGATAGGCCATTCCTTCAGGAACGAGATATCCCCCAGGCAGGGCATGATCCGTCTCAGGGAATTCAACCAGGCAGAGCTACAGTATTTCGTCGACCCGGACAATAAAAAGGCTGAAAATTTTTCCGAGGTCGCTTCCATCAAGACCAAGATCATGACCAAAGACGGGACCGAATTATCGTCGACGATCGGCGAAGCCTCTTCAAGCGGCGTGATAAAGATTCAGCTCATCGCTTACTTCCTCGGAAGGTCCCTGCAGCTCTTCGAAGAGATGGGCATACCGATCGATAGGCTGCAGCTACGCCAGCACAAAGACGACGAACGCGCGTTCTATTCCAGCGACACCTGGGACGTCGAATACATGAGCGAATCCTACGGCAAGATAGAGATACTCGGCATATCGGACAGGTCCGACTATGACCTTACGGCGCACATGAAGCTTTCCGGCGAGGACATGAGCGTGAACATCGAGGGCAAAAAAT
>CAIYYO010000061.1 GCA_903930485.1 Methanobacteriota archaeon | reverse complement strand
TGTCCGTGTCGTAGGTGGAGTATTCGCTGTATAAGAACCATTCGGCGTCTCTTCCTATCACTTTATCCTTCAGGTTCTCGTTCAGTTTCGAATCTTTGATCTTGGATATCAGCATGTCTTCCGAGACCTTGTCAGGGTTGGCCATCCTCATGGCTATCAGGTCGGACAGGCTTTTCGTGGCATAGCGTGGGTCGTCGGTCGCAGGTGTTGCATAAAGAGAGGATACAAGGAGAGATTTCACGTAATCCTGCCTCGACCTCTGGGCTTCCGAGGACGGGGCTTTGCCGTTCAAGGCGAATACCCAGGTGCCTACCGCGAATACGCTTATGCAGATGCAAACCAGCATAATGTCCATGGCCACAGCCTGCCCCTTGTTATGCCCGTTCATATTTATTTAGAAAAACTAACATATTATTATACTTTGTTTAATAAATATAATACTTTATGAAACTTATCACAAACAATAAAGGTTTTTCATATTCCCCATACATACTTATCGTTACGATGCTCTTAGGTCTCGTCATGGCAACGCATTTTGTAAAGATCGACAACGACAAGGCTATCGCTATAGCGCAGGAAGGCAAGATAACAAAGAACGCCCTGGAAGTCGAAGGGGTTAAATCGGCTGCAAGGAATGCGATATTGTTCGCCGCGTACCAGGCATCTTCAGACGTCACTGACCCCTACAATCTCCTGTCCGTCGCCCAGACCAACGATATACAAAAGAATGGGCCTGAAAATTTTATGAAGGAAAGGATCCTGGAGTATCTTAACTCGGTAACCCCCCTCGCCAGCATCGGCGCATACGACAAAGTCGACATCGAATACAAAGACAAGAACGGAAAAGTGCGCACGGACGGCTTCATCGTCAGGGCCGAAGGCACATACCTTGGCTCGCCGGTGAAGGTCGAAAAATTCGTAGACTCCAGGATATTCTACTTCTACGACAAAGCAAAAGACATTAAACAAAACCTCATCGAGGAACTAAAACAGGAGATCAAATGCAAGCTCGGCCTGACTGCGCAGGGAGGCTCGTTCGAGTCCGACGACAACATCGGCTGCAACAAAGGCGTGCTGTTGTGCATCACATACCAGAGCTACAACCAGATAGGGGACCTCTTAAACCCGTCGGACGACTTGCTTGATGCAGGGGCCCTTAACAACAAGATAAAGGATGCCGTCATCTCCCTAGTGAAAAAAACCGCGAACAAGCAGGCGTTCCAGGCTTACGGGAGCGACGACATAGTGGTCAAATTCGCGATAGACCACATAGACTCGAACATACAGATAGTTAAGCAGCAACAAACAGACGTATGCTGCCACTGGGCGTGCCATAAAGGCAGGGTCTGCACCGACAACAAAAAAGAGTACGACATGGAGATTATTATAACCGGCAACATCTATGTGAAAGAGCTGAGCGTGATGGACAATTCCGCCATGAAAGTAAAGGGCGACGGCTTCGAGATATGCTCCAAAGACCCGATAATGCTCAAAGACGGAGTGATCAAGCTCCCATCCTACGACATAAAAGAATTCAACATACCCTACGAGATCCATCTCCTCTATTCTTCAGGCCAATGCACCCCTAAAACAGTAACCAAAGCATCGGATACCCAGCAGTACTGGCTCTCGAAGATTCCCTCATACGAGATAAACAAGGACAGCCTGCAATTCGCGAATCAAGTCGACTGCTCCTGGGACAGCGGATACGCAGACAGCTGCCAGACGCAGGCCATGGCGAACCAGTGCGGATGCACGTATTATGTTGAAGACAGCTGCTGAACAATAAATCATCAGATAAATACCGTTTGCTTTATCCCGCCGGTCTTGAAGTTTACCAGGTTATCGTGAGAGCATCTCGAGAATACGCCGCCGAAAGATGGCTTCTCTGTTGTGAAGACGAATACGTCGCAGGTCGTATTCAAAAGCGAAACACCGCCTCCGTCAAATACCGGACTAACGCTCGGCTCGACATATTCCTGGACCATGGCAGTTTCAGGGAACCTCCTTCTAGAACTCTCCAATAGTTCCCGCCACTCGTCCCCCGGGAGATCTATCCCGAAATGCACCGCCTTCCCGCCGCCCCTGTTCCCAAATTTCAGGACATATTCGCCCTTTTTTTCGACGACAGGATTGGTCTCGACGTCCCTTAAAAAAGAAGACACAGGGATATTGATTATGTCTTCGGGCCTGGCGTACGGCGACAATAGGTCCGGGTCAAGAAGCCGTATCATAAGCGTCTTCAGCCCGCCGAAGAACGCGTCGGCCTGATTTATCAAGTGGACATTGCCCGCTTTCGCGCATTCGCACAGTTCTTCGACTTCCAGGACCTGATGCGTACGCAGGAACCTGCATACGAGATCTATCTTCTCTCCCCGGTAGCAGAAGTCGTCCTTGGTTATCGAAACCTCTCCAGACTTCATCATAGAATCAATATCCTGGAACCGCAAGAATTCGATGTCGATACCTCTCGCCTTCAACGCGTCCACCGATTCCTTGCCGGTCTGCTCGGTCA
>CAIYYO010000060.1 GCA_903930485.1 Methanobacteriota archaeon | reverse complement strand
GTCTTGTTCAAGCCGCTCGAATAGTTGTACCATATATCCTGCTCGGTGCTGCTCACCCTTTTATAATTCGTCTCGGTAAGGTTCACGCCTTTATAGTCCACGTATTTTTGAGTGGTTTTTATGTACGCGATGGAAGCCTCCCTCAGAGGATCGCGCCTGGTCGCGTTCGAGCAATCCACCGGGCAATTGCAGGCGTTCTCGCCAGTGCCGCAGACACCGTCCCCGCACATTGCGCAAACCGAACCGGAAGAGACGTATACAGCCGCGCATCTGCCTGACGCGTCGGGCCCAGCTATATCGGGAACCTTCTTCAGGCCTTCACAGCAGGGAGCGTTACCGCCACCAATTCGCCGTCCCTCGCCGATGCAGGTCGATGACACCTTCATGAAGCATTGATTCGCAACGCATGTTAACGGAAATTCCCCGGCAGTTCCATTGCAGTATTCCGGGCACTTCTTGGAGGGATCGACGTATTTCTTGTTCCCGTAGAGGCACTGGCTCGAATCCACGCTCCTGCCGCATGCGCAATCAGAATCCGCCGCGCAGTATTTGCGATCGATGGCCGTGCTCTTGCAGTCCTTCGGGCAGCTTGTCTCGGTCTCGGGGCACGGGCATCCGTCTCCCTCGCAGACGACTTCCTGGCATATGCCGTCGCCGCATGAATCCTTGCACAAGGGCTCTCCTTCCATCTCGTCCTCGAGCATGTTATACTTGCCGTCGAGGAAAGCAATGACTACCCTGCCGTCCTGGACCGTGATATTTGCGACGTGCGCCGTTACTTCTCTGTCTACGGCTTTGTCTTTACGATTGCCGTATCCTGAATTACGCGAACTGAACACGTATATGTAATGCGCTGAATCGCCTACTTTATCCGAACCGGACTCCTTGATATCGTAGCCGTCGTAAATGTAAGTGGATGAGTTTCGGACAAAGGATTCAGCCATCGCGGCGCCGTTTTGTTGTTCGAGAGCGTTCTGGGTTGTTTTCTCATTCGCCGGGCCTGTGCAACCGCAGAGCAGAACGGATAATGCCAAAACAAGAATTATCCCTTTTTCCATGATACTATATTTTATACTTGAGGCTAATAAGACGGGCAAAAATTTTCAGACGACCCCTGCATCAGCCTTTTCAGAGGAGTTTTCTTCCTTTGTTTCCTCCTCGGCCTCGTTCATTAATGGCATCAGTTCCTCGGCCGTAAGTCCAAGGCAATACTTCGAACCCTGCCTCGTCCCTCTTATAGCGAGGATCTTCTCCACCCTCGGGCCCACTATGAATCTGTGCGTGTTCCATTCAGGGACCACTTTGCCGTCCAGGCCGCAGTCTTTCGAGATCCTCTGGATGAGAACGTGCGGGCTCAGGTGTTCAAGAAAATCCGCCAACACTACAGCGTATTCGGTCATGCTTATGGGCCTGTACTTGCCGCTCCGGTATTCCCTGAGGAGACGGGTGTCCTTCATCACGAGACACGGGTAAAGCTTGAGGGCGTCAACATGGAGCGCGGAAACCATTCGAGCAGTCTCCATCATTTCCGCAGGCGTCTCGTAAGGCAGCCCGAATATCAGGAACAACACGACGAGTATGCCTCTCCTGTGCGATTCCTCGACCACCCGGATGGTTTCGGCAAGCCCGTGCTGCCTGTTCACCCGCTCGACCGTGTGGTAATGCATAGACTGCTGGCCTATCTCCAGCCATATCTCATAACCCTGCTTCACGTATTCACCGAGCAGGTCCAGCACTTCATCGGGCAAACAATCGGGTCTCGTGCCGATGGACAGGCCGACGACGTCTGGATTGTCCAAGGCTGAATCGAATATCTCCTTAAGTTTGTCGACCGGCATGTATGTGTTGGTGCCGAAGGCGATGTATACAAGGGCTTTCTGGCCCGCGCCCCGCTCCTTGTAATATTTTACCTGGTCCGCGACCTGCTCCTTCATCCCGGTGCCTATGACCCTTCTAAAGGATTCATATGTGAACTGCCGGGCTTGGTTCGGACAATAGATGCATCCCTGTTTGCTCAGCCTCCCGTCCCAGTTCGGGCATGTGAAACCGGCGTTCATCGGCACCTTGCAGATGTCAACGCCATGGGTCCTGCGGACGTACTCACCGTAATAGGCATATGTGAAACCGTCCCGGTACATGCCGTCGATCGCGCCGTGATCCAGCTTCGTCTGCGTCTTCACTCCTTTGATCATACGGAAAAAATAGGGTATTAGGGGATTATATTTCGGGGATGGGATTAGAAGTGATAGGAAAAGATATATATAGAAGGTCAATGTAATTTTTAATCGAGTAAATCTTCAAAAATGAAAAAAAAAGCGATAGTACTGTCCTTTATCCTTTTGACCCTTGCGCAATGCATAGGAGCAGAAGCCGCGGTCACAGACAATCAGGCTGCGGATGCATCCATGCAGGACTACGCATCGAGCGTCCTCTACAAGGGCAGTATCGTTCTCCTCCTTGACAAGGATACGTACTCCCCGGGAGATACGGTTAAAGCAGAGATAACCCTCCAGAACATGGAGAAATTCCCGCTCCTGGACGCATCCATTATCGTCAACGTCGTCGAAGGAATAGAGCACATGTACCCTTCGGACAAGTCGGACGACAATAACCTGATCTATGAAGGAGTTGTTGGGGGTCTGAGCCTCGCCCCGGGGCAAACAAAGACGATAATCTTCAATTACACGATACCCCAAGACTTGAGGAAGGGAGACTACCTTTTCGAGGCATACGCCGAGACCAAGAGAACCCCTGTGGTCGGCATACCTTTCATATTCCTCTCCCCGGAAAGCGTCTCCTACAAAGTAGACGGCGGCGGGGATTATCCTCACGCGAAAATCCTCTGGAACGAGACTGTCTTCAACGGGAAAACAGGCCAGAAAGGCGCTGGAGTCGATGCAGGCTCCGCTATAGAAGGCACTGTTTACGTCCGGAACCTCCTGAACTCTAAAACAGACTATGTCCTAAACGTTTCTACATGCGTCTGGGACGACATATTATGCGACAAAGACGACCTGATCTCCAGCAAACAATTTCCCGTGACCCTTGGCCCGAATGAAACATTCCCTGTTGAAGTGAAAATAGAGGCCCCGGCAAAGCCCGACGCCTATGCAATAAGGCTCGAGCTCACGAAAGACGGCAGAACAATCTCTCTGTACCGGAGCAGGATAATCGTCTACGGAGCAACGGCCAAGATAAGGAAGATGTCATTGGGCAGGCCTCTGCTCAAAAAAGGCGACTCCGGCGAGGTAATGCTTTTGATAGGCCCCTCTCCGGATCCCTATACCCTCCCAGTAGTCAGGAACGCAAAAGTGTCTTATACGATATCCTCCGGAGGAAATGTGATCGTTTCGGATTCGTCCATAATCCCGGCCTTATCCGTCAAAGACGCGGGACTGGTACCTTTGTTCTATAATTACACTGCGCCCCAGGACCTGACAGACTACGAGCTGTGTTCCAGGATAGAATCAGATACCGGAGAGCTATTTGACAGATACTGCATGACGGTAGACCGGTCAAAAATCCCGACGTCAGAGACCCTGATCAACGTATCGTGGATTTATGATAATGCGGCAGGAGCCCTGGATCTGGAAATGTGCGCAACCGACCTTACAGGTTTCCCGGCCAAGACCAATGCAGCCGTTTTACTCCTTGCACCGGGAGGCATAGTCGAAACCACGCAGGACAACATAGAGGTCGACGGATGCAAGAAAACAAGCCTCAGGGCATATCCCGGCGTACACACTATCTTAGTCAATGACCTGAATACGAACAAGCAGACTAAGGTAGATATAGACACTACTGAAAGGACCGTCACTGCCTCAAAGCCTGCCCCTTCCTGCGGGAACGGAATATGCGAAGACGGCGAGACCCAAACAGAGTGCTGCACGGATTGCGGATGCGCGCAGGGGTCGGAGTGCGTGAAAGGCGCGTGCCTTGCACAGCAGCCGCAGGCCTCGACGGAAACCAACCCCCTCCCGCAGGCGCAGCAGAAAACCGATGATTACCCGATCTACGCAGGCCTGGCATTAATAGCCCTCGGAGCATTGTGGTTCATCCTGAAAACCAGAAACAAAGCAAAATGAAAAACACACTTCTTTTAGTACTGATCGCCCTGGTAGCTATCGTTTCATCGATGGAGGAGGCCGCTGCCCAGTTCACCCATGGGGTTTGTGTAAACAACGCCTTTATCGCAACCGCTACGGGAAGCCCGCACGTGGATTTCAACAAGGGATACTATTATGACACACCCTCCAACACGTATTACGTCTGCAGGAATAACAGGCTGGGGGTGAACGTCTCGTCCAGCTATACGTACTCCTGCGACAACGGCGAGGACGAAAGCGGTCCGCCTTTGTACGTCGCATGGATCTACAACGGAAATCAAAAAATCGATATGGCGTATAACAACAAAGGCCCCAGTTACGCAATCAACAGATGGGACGTGATACCCGGAACGGCCTGCGACCGCGCCTACCTAACCCAGAGATATCCGGCAGTCAAATCATTCGACGTCTACACGTTCACCGATCCCTCGATATATTACACGGTTTACCTTGACTACATCAGGGCTTACTGCCTTTTCGACCCGAATTATTTCACGTGCGATTATTTACAATGCTCCTGCCCTGTGGCGGGCTGGATCCCTAAGAATCAGTTCAACGTCCAGGTCGTCGACACCCCCAAGACCTCGTTCACAGGCACGCCTGCGTTGAATGTCGTGGCCGGCACCACGGTCAGGCTGACGTACACCATAACCAACACAGGAGCATTGGATGAAAAAATATCGATGACAAGGTCCTGCGGCGGATGGACGTGCAACTTTGTCGGCTATACATCCGGGACGAAAATAACCCTCGCTTCAGATGCGTCTTACACTGTCCTGATGGATGCGACTATCCCGGTCGTATCGCCCGGGACCACAAGAAGACTGGGCATATTATTGACCACGGACGACGCGTACGGATTAACGTGCGTGGGCGGAGGGATAACCAACCCGAGTACCATGATAACAGTGGTTGCGGCCCAGGCAGACCTCGCAGTCCCTGACGAATGGTATACGGGAAACACGATATACTACAGCCTGATCAACCAGGGCACTTTGAACGCGGCCGCAAGCAAGTCCTCGCTGACCATCGACGGCACATACATACGCGAAGACGACGTCGCAGCGATCGACACCGGAGTTAACCGGCAGGAATCCTTCAACTATTACTACGTCTGTTCGGGAGCCAGCGACATCGTCGAAATATGCGCAGACAAAGGACACGTCATCCCGGAATCAGACGAGACCAACAACTGCAGGACAGAGACATGGACCTGCCCGACGACCACCTCGACGACAACAACGACGACGACTACGACGACAACTACCACGACCACAACCATCCCGGCAGACCTAACAGTCCCGGACATATGGTACACGGGAAACACCATTCGCTACAACCTGACCAACCAGGGCGGAGGCGCCGCAGGAGCAAGCAGATCATCTCTCGCGATCGACGGATCGTTCATACGGGAAGACAACGTCTCAGCCATCGCGGCAGGCGTGGCGCATCCTGAATCCTTCAACTACGCCTGGAATTGCAGCGGAGCCAACGACACCGTGAAGGTATGCGCCGACAGCGGAAACGCAGTCCTCGAATCCGACGAGACCAACAACTGCAGGACAGAGACATGGACCTGCCCGACGAATACGACTACGACGACATCAACGACGAGCACTACGACAACGACTACGACAACCTCGACCACGACGACCATCGATAAAAAGGTGATCTTTACATATACGGTAACCGACGACTACGGGATCGACAGATGCGCCCTCTGGACAGACATCTCAGGGTCCTGGAAGAAGAACCAGACGATGACCAGCGTAGTCAACGGATCGCTCAACAACTTCGTTCTAGACCACGTCCCGCTGGGAACGTATAAATGGAACGTGCAGTGCTTCGACACGCACCCCCAGGACATGAACGCAAGCAATGCCCCGACAGGATCCTGGAAGGTCGTGGTAGCTTAAGGAAATTCGTAAAGCGGCTACGCCTATACACCTAGCGTCTGCTTTATAATGGTCTTGATCTCTTCGGGATGGTAGCCGAGCCTTATGAGGCGCGTGTTGCCTCTGATCCCTTTGCCGGACATGCTCATGGTTATGAATCCTTGCATCTCCAGCTCGTTCAGGTATTGAGAGAATTGACGTATAGTCCTCGGACTCCTGTTCAAAGCCTTGCAGTTGGCTTCATATGCCTCGTAAACCTCGCCTGTGAAGAGGTCTCCTTTCGAAAGGCCTGAGAGCCGCTTGTACATGCCGCCCTGAGTCACCAGCGCAGCGATAGAGTAGAGAACGAACTGCTGATGCTCGGGCAGGTTCTTTACGCCCTCGCCCATGATGTCTTCCTCGACAGCCTTCTTCGCATGCTCGACATACTCCATCGAGACCTTGTCGCTCCCGGCGTTCTCCGCAAGCTCCCCGGTCTTCTTGAGTAGACGCAAAGCATACCTGGCGTCGCCGTCCTGGGCCGCATAGGCCGCTAATTTTGCGATGATCGCGTTATCCACGACGTTGTCATTGAATCCGACACCCACCCGCTGCTTCAGTATAGCCTTAAGCTGTATCGCATCGTATGGGGGAAAAGTCTTCTCCTCCTCGCACAGAGTCGAAAGGCTCCTCGGGTCCAGCTTGGTCTTAAGCCTCGTGTCGTTCGACATACCGATTATGGAAACATGCCCCCTGGAGAGCTCGTCATTGATCCTCGTCAAAAGATACATAAGGTCGTTCAGGTCCCGGCCCTTGTTTATCATGTCTATCTCGTCAAGGACGATGATGAGATTTATGCCGTTGTTCTGTATCACGTCGTACATCCGGTCGTAGAGGTCGGTCGGATCCATGCCTTTAAGCTCTTTCTCAGGCCGGTCCTTCAGCGGCGCATCCTCAAGGCCCTTATTCAGCGCCTCGTCCTCGACGAGCCTGAGAAGCACCTGGTATTTGCTGTTCCGAATCTTGCAGTTCATGTACGAGACCCGGACGTTGACGTTGGTGATGTTCTTTTGAGGGTCTTCCACAAATTCGAGAAGTTTCTTAGTAACGTAACGGACTACGCAGGTCTTGCCGGTCCCGGTCTTGCCGTAGATGACGAG
>CAIYYO010000059.1 GCA_903930485.1 Methanobacteriota archaeon | reverse complement strand
TGAGACAGACAACGTAGATGACATAGACCGGGACGAGAACCCAGATGAAACAGGTGAAGGCGACAATATAGACGAGATAGGTGAAACGACGACTACGACCACAACGACAAAGCCCCCCGCCACCACTACAACCATTCCGGCAACGACCACGATCCCCGCCACGACCACCACCCGCCAAACGACGACGACCAGCCCTGCGACGACGACAACGACGATCCCGCCGGCGGGAAGGGTGTGCCTGGACTGCTGCAAAGTAGGGGATACTGAATGCAAGATCATCTGCCGGAACGGGATATCTGAGAGCATCGTCAACATACCCATAACCGAATGCGACTACGACGGATTCTACATAACGATCCTGCGCGGGAGCTCTATTTCCCAGAGGATGTCGTGCATTAACGGGCGATGCCCCACCGGCCCTACAACTACCGTCTCGCCCACGACAACCGTCTCACCCACGACCTCGACCAGCCCGGCGACGACGACCTCGACGGCTACAACCTCGACGACTAACCCGGCTACAACGACCACGTCAACTACCGGCGGCACCACGACCACCTCTTCCGGCACAACAACCACTTCAGTTTCATCAACAACGTCAACGACCGGCGGCACCACGACGACCACCGTATCCGACAATTGCCAAACCGACAAGGATTGCATCCTCAAATACGGGCCCTGCCAGAGGTGCCAGACATCCAGTGGCACATGTATCGGGGGCGGCATAGACTGCGAAAACGACACAGACTGCATCGATAAATACGGAGCCGGCTGGACATGTTCACTATCCGCGAACTGCTGCAAGCCCGCTTCTTCAACCACTACGACAACGGCAACCACGGTTCCGTCAACGACTACCTCGACAACCACCTCATCGACCACTACGACAACCGCGCCCGATAACTGCCAAACCGACACAGACTGCGTCAAAAAACACGGAGGATGCTACACGTGCCCGTATACCGGCGCCGACTGCGTGAAAGGAGACGCCAACTGCTATTCAAATGAGGACTGCTTCGACTACTACGGTTCTGACTGGACCTGCGTAAGCCAATGCTGCGTGCCGCCGGCAACAACAACGACCTCGACCGTATCGACTACGACGTCGACCTCGGGAAACACGACAACTACCTCAGTAACCACCACGACGACGCCCAACAGCGCCTGCGACGAATACAAGAAAACAGGCAAGCTGCCGGCTTCCTGGGATCTGAGGAACGTCAACGGCGTGAACTATATAACCCCCATCAGAGACCAAGGCCCCACCTGCGGCTCGTGCTGGGCTTTTGCGGCGATCGGCACCATTGAGGGGACATATAATTTCGAGCAGGGCAAGTCCACGGGCATCGATGTCGCAGAGCAGGACATCGTCTCGTGCGACAAGGTAGACCAGGGATGCAACGGAGGCTGGTCTTCGAACGTGATGCAATACCTGAAGACATCGACGGTTTGCGACGAATCCTGTTTCCCTTACCAGGGCAAGGATCTTTCGTGCACGCAGAGGTGCGACTGGAACAAGAACGGCTGGAAGATCTCCTCGGCCGAAACTCCGAATGATGAAACTGCTGTCAAAGCCCGTCTATTGTGCGGGGGCCCGATAGCGGTTTGCTCCCCGTCCTGGATGCATTGCATCACAATTGTAGCGTATGACGACGACAACAGCATATGCAAGGACAATTATGGAAAGCCCGGCTGCTGGATAATAAAGAACGAGTGGGGCGATTTTACCGGCGTGGACGAGTATTGCGGAGTATACCACAAAAACGGGTACGGATACATACCGTACAGCGGCCAACAATGCAGCGACATAATCGGTGATACCAGGCCCATATGGTTCCCGCAGGGCCCAAAGGGCATCATAGCCCCTTAAAGGATAAAAAATTCATGACAAATGATCACAAGATGGAAGCAAGTAGATTTTGTTTATGGAGCATGCTGGTCTTATTCACGGCGTCAGCCGTCACGCCGGCGCAGGCTTTAAGGAATCCCTCGGCAGTTTATTGCGTAACCCTGGGTTACGCATATGAGACGAAAGAAACTGCATTAGGAACAGTCGGGTTCTGCAAGATGACCGGCTCCGCAACATGCCCTGCATGGGACTTCCTCCAGGGGAAATGCGGAACAGATCATAGTTACTGCGCCCAAAAGAATCTACAGCAGAGGAGCGGCAAAGGAAGAGAATGCGAAGTAGACAATAAAAACGCCGAATGCCTTCTGTGCATCCTTCCGGACGGAAGCGTCCGGGAAGTCAGCCATCTGATGAACCTCAGCGTTGTCGAAGGAGTATGCGGAGACGGCGCATGCGTCGTAGGAGAGAACAGCCAGAACTGCCCCCGGGACTGCCCGCCCCCGAGACATGAAACCGCCTGCGACAAACAAAAAGACGGAACATGCGACCCCAACTGCAAAACAGGCAAAGACCCGGACTGCGCTACGCCGAACGCGTATGGAAACCTGCCATACATACTGATAACTTTGATCGCCTTATGCGCGGCCTTTTTATTCCTGCGGAAAAGGCGAAAGTAGAACTCGGTATTTTAAAGGTTTTATACCCGTTTACTGAATTTATGATATATACAATGGAAATCAATCGCTTCATCAGGCGGGCCCTCCTCATCTCTTTCGTTTATGTGATCCTTTTACCCGCATCTTACGCCGTCAACCCGGAAAAACTCTCGGAAGACCAGTACGTCCAGGCATACTTCAACATGTACGGCGACTATCTCTCTGGAACGAAGAACGTCTCAAAAGAAGAATTAAACGACGTCGTCAACTACTATCTGACAACCGGCGACCTGGCAAAAAACCTGTATGAAGCCGGTCCAAATTCCGGAGAGATGATAGGGAGCATCCTCGCAAACTCCGGCGTGGACTTCGACTGCGGGACGTGCGACGCATCGGTCCTGAACCAGAGATGCTGCATATACCGCATAGGCGAAAAGCCGATGATGTACGAATGCGTAGGCACCGAAGTCAAAGGAGTGAATGAATACCAGTGGAAGAACATATACGAATGCAGCTACGGCTGCTGCAGCAACAAATGCTGCAGAGACACTAACCCGACGACGACGGACACCGGACCCACTACGTCGACCAAGCCCTCCACTACAACGTCCTCGCCCGTTTCTACGACGACATTTACGACTACTTCAACGACGAATCCAACCGCAACGTCTTCCACAACAACCACTTCAGGGACTACGACGACAACCGGATTAGACAACTGCCAAAGCGACACGGACTGCGTGAACAAACACGGAGGATGCTACGTCTGCCCCTACAAAGGCGCAGACTGCTCGAAAGGATCGGCCAACTGCGTAAAGGACAGCGACTGCTCGGATTACGGCTCGGGGTGGAAATGCGTAAGCCAGTGCTGCATGCCGCCCGGGACAACGACGACTACCCGCACAACCACTACAACGACGGCCACTACATCGACCTCCACATCAACAACAGTCACTATAACGACAACGACGACCACTACCTCATCTACATCAACGAGCACTTCGACCTCTACTGTAACATCTTCCACAACCACCTCGACGGTCGCGGTCATGAACATCGTCTTCGTTGCCGTGAGCGACCAATACGGCTCCAACGATAATACCAAGTTCATGCAAATAGCGAATGCTGCAGCAGCGGATATCCTGGCGAAATTTCCCGTGAGGGAATGCCCCAATCCGGCTCAAAGAGTGGCATTCTACTATCTGGGACCTGACAAATGCAAGGCGACTTGCGATGTAGATAAAGGACTCTGCGATGAATGCCAAGACAATGCAAGACAATGCGTGATAGATAACGGCTTAGGCGGCATCTATGATAAGCTCGTGGCCATTACCGTGAACTTGGGTATAGGTGGAGGCTGCGCGGAAGGCATTCCCGGCGATGGCGCGACTATCAGCGGATATGATGTAGACCGGCTCGGAATCGTTACGCCGCATGAATTAGGTCATGCATACGGTTTATGCCATGTAGAATTATGCGGCGCAATATGTGCTAATCCTGAATCCCTCTGTCTTAAATGCCCTAATTACGCCGACATACAAAACCCGCAGGATTGGGACATCATGACGTATTGCGACATAGACACGAACTTCGGGACGGTGGCATACCCTTATCTAAAAACACAGTGGGCGAAATGCATGAGCGGATGTTGATCATGAAAATGAAAAAGAAAAAGGTATGGGGCCTGACATTGATCCTTCTGGCGGTTTGCTGCACGGCGACCGCGGAGCAGGTCTACATCTACGAGGTCTCGATATCCAAAAACGATTCTGTCGAACTCAAATATTTCAGCCTGACCGACGGGAAAGTGAACACTGCCCCGACGCCTGCCGGAGAATACACTGTCAAAATCCTATCAGCCACACGGGAACTATTTGCGGCCAATATCCCAGTCAGTTTCACGGCACAAAAAGAAATGATCGAAAAAGACGGGAAAATGCACGGGACAATTGTCAACCTCACAAGGGCCGACAAATTCCTGAGGCTTCCTTACTCTAAAGATGCCGTAAGGATAGATTTATTTCATGGAGGATCTGTCATATACTCCCTGAACATCCCAGAAAAACTGTGCGTCAGAGACGGACAATGCTCTGACTATTGCCGGGATAAAAACGATCCCGACTGCGCCCAACCCGCAAAACCGGGCACCGACGGAACCCTGTCTTACCTGCTGATAGCCTTAGTCGCCGTAGGCGCTGCCTTTTTATTCCTGCGGAAAAGGCGAAAGTAGAACTCAGTCTTTTAAAGGTTTTATACCCGTTTACTGAATAGATTTATGATATATACAATGGAAATAAGTCGCTTCATCAGGCGGGCCCTCCTCATCTCTTTCGTTTACGTGATCCTGTCACAGGCATCCTGCGCCGTCAACCCGGAAAAACTTTCAGAAGACCAGTTCGTCCAGGCGTATTTCAATATGTACGGCGATTATTTGTCTGGGACTAGGAATGTTTCGAAAGATGAGTTGAACGACGTCATCGACTACTATATGACCACCGACGACATAGCGAAGAACCTTCACGACGTCGGCCCCAGTTCAGGGGAGATGGTGGGGAGCATCCTCGCCGACACCGGCGTGGACTTCGACTGCAGCACATGCGATGCGTCGGTGCTGAACCAGAGATGCTGCATTTACCGCATAGGCGAAAAGCCGATGATGTATGAATGCGTAGGCACCGAAGTCAAGGGGGTAAATGAGTACCTGTGGAAAAACATATACGAATGCACTTTCGGCTGCTGCAGCAACCGCTGCTGCAGGGACTCTAACCCGACGACATCTACGTTCCAGCCGACAACTACCAAGCCTCCGGCCACCACTACAACAACGACAGCCACGTCAACGACACGGACAACGACAACTACAAAACCAACGTCGACGACTACTTCCACTACTTCCTCGACGAATCCGACCGCTACATCTTCTACAACGTCGACCACTTCAGGGACTACTACGACCACGGGGCTAGACAACTGCCAAAGCGACACGGACTGCGTGAGCAAATACGGAGGATGCTACGTCTGCCCCTACAAAGGCGCCGACTGCTCGAAAGGATCGGCCAACTGCCAAACAGACGAGGACTGCTCGGATTACGGCTCGGGCTGGAAATGCGTAAGCCAATGCTGCATGCCGCCCGGAACAACGACGACTACGTCTGCCACCACTACGACAGTCGCCCCGACGACAACTACGGTCACAACTGCCCCGTCAACCACAACCTCCACTACCACCGCGAGTTCGTCGACGGCAACATCGTCAACCACAACGACAACGATTGCGGAGAAGCCTTGCGATGCCTACAAGAGAACGGGCGCCCTTCCCACGGAGTTCGACTGGAGGAACGTCAACGGGGGAGACTATACGACACCTGTAAAGGATCAGGCGGATTGCGCGTCATGCTGTGATTTCGCGGGGGTTGCGGCGATGGAGGGCATGTATAAGGTAGAGAAATGGGATCCTAGCTCGAACCCCGACCTGTCGGAACAGACTCTGGTATCATGCTGCGATAACATGGATTGCTCGCATTGCGGATACGATGCCTACGATTGCCTTGAGACAGGCATCGTCGACGAGGCGTGCTTTCCGTATACGTCGACCAAATGCGGGTTTCCAAGGGGGATGTCAGGGACATCGTGCACGCCGGAGTGCAGCTGTTCCTCGAATTATAAATGCGCCAAGCCCTGCGACTGCAGCGGCAAGTGCAGCGATTGGCAGAGCAGGGTTTGGAGCATAAGCGGTTACCAGTACATAAGCGACGACGACAAGGCAGTAAAGGAGAAATTGATATGCAACGGCCCGCTCCCGGCCGGGGTCGACGCCACGGACTGGCTGGCGTACGGCCCGGACTGCGGCGGCGGAAACAGCGTCGACCACGTCGTGACCCTCGCGGGCTACAGCGATTCCGGCGGCTATTGGATCCTGAAGAACAGCTGGGGGAGCAGTTGGAACGGCGACGGGTATTTTAAGGTAGACTATGGAAAATGCGGGATGGATGACTTTATATATTTCACCGGATTAAAACATCCGTAATAAAATGAATGGAATACAGAAGAACCGGAAACAGAGGGCCGTGGTCTTTGCGCTCTTGGCTGCAGCGTTAGCAGCCCAGCCAGTAATGGGCCTGCTGAATCCGGCCGCTGCCTACTGCGACGCTTTAGGCTACGGATACCAGGTGGTGAAAACGGCGTCAGGAGAATCCGGAGCCTGCAGGTTCCCGGACGGATCGTCCTGCGACGGCTGGGATTTTGCCGAGGGCAAGTGCGGCCAGAAATACAGCTTTTGCTCCGTTCACGGATACGGCATCAAGACCGTGTCGACGGAATGGAGGAACTATTCGGCCTGCGTCCTTGCGAACGGGACGGAAGTCGAAGCGATGCAGCTCATGGGCCTTGACCTGAAAACGGAAAGATGCGGCGACGGCAGATGCGGGCTGGGGGAGAACAACGGAAACTGCCCGCGGGACTGCCCCTCGGGCGCTAGGGACGGATACTGCGACCGCGCTTCGGACGGCAAATGCGACCCGGACTGCAAAGCAGGCGGAGATCCGGACTGCGCCGAACCCGCTAAACCAGGCACGGACGGAATCCTGCCTTACCTGCTGGCAGCACTATTTGTAGTAGCCGTCATATATTTATGCCTTCGGAAAAGGAAGAAATGATCTAAACGGAAACATATTTAAGAACCACCCCAACAGCATATCCCAATATCAGCCCCACCGTTATCGGGGGCAGAGCCGGCAGCACAATGTCTTTTTTGTTGAGTATGTAGAAGAACAAAGCCATAAGCCCCAGGAGCCCTCCGAGGCTTGTCGTTATCGCCTGCGTCATGGAATAATCCCTGAGGACTGATACGCTGAACACAAGAGGGATGGCAAGGTCCCCGGTTCCGAGCCCGAGGACCCGATCCCCTACCGGTATCGCGAACATGAGAGGGATCTTTCCCTTAGCCCCTTCGGCGAGTGTCACCATGTGCTTTGTCCCGAATACGGCGATGAGATCATATACTGCAAGCCCTATCAGGAGTATCAGCGCAGGTATGAATGAAAGTGATGCACCGAGCCATGATCCTATGCCGGGTATCGAGAGTATCAGGAGCGCGTCCGTCACGGCCAGGTTATTCCTTTTCCAGATGGCTATTATCATCAGGGGTATTGCGAGCATGAAGCCTATGTCTCCGAGGAGTCCCCATAGGGTGAGCGAAAGTCCTCCGAAGAGCCCGAAATAGATGAATGCCTGTATGATGAAGCCCAGACGGTACTTGAGCAGTATCAGCAGGACGGCAGTCGAAACCAGGACGTAGAGGAATATCTGGAGCGAGGAAAACGGATTGTCTGGGTTCTGAACGACAGGCTGTAAGACCTCGCCTTGCTTGACCGTTTCTATTATGCCGGCTCCGCCGCTCGGACCGGTCCTGCTAATCCATAGGCCGATCCCCTGCACAAGGAGGTATATCGTAATCGCTACCAATAGTGAGCTTTTGTATTTCATTTAAACTTTATCCCTGGTCTTCCGTGAACATGTATTTGTCGTGCCTTGGCTCGTATATTATGCCCTTGCTCTTGAGCTCGTTGATTATTTTCTCGACCTCGAATTTGTCTATCTTCTTTTCCGTCGCGGCCGCAATTATGTCGTCCAGAGAAGCCATCCTGTCGGGCGTGTTCGCTATGAGCCCGCGGATGATGTCTTCGACATTCCGTATACCGTCCCTCTTAGACTTCGGGTGATCCGTAACGATTCGGTCGATGTCTATCTCTCCGGTGTTCTTGTCGGTCGCTATCTCTTTAAGGACGAAGTTTGTGAGCTTGATGACCCTGTCGGCGTCTTCCATCGTGACGTCGTTACTCAGCCGTATCTTCGCCGAAGCCTCCGCAAGCCGAACAAGCGCTTCAAGCTGCCTCGGCGTAGCCCTGACAGTCTCCTTGCTCCCGCCCCTCAGCTCGACGTAGTATTCGGTTAATTTCTGCGCCGCCTCTTCGGAAAGAAGGGGCTGTATGTTCTTACGTGCAAAGGCTATGTATTTCCTGAAGAGGTCGGTCGGTATGACGGGCTCGAGGTCTTTCTGGTACTCGCCGGTCTTGTGCATCTTCATCATGTGTTCCGCGATCTTCCTGTCAGTCTCCCTGTCGACTATGTCCTGTATCGGGAATATCAAGTCGAATCTTGAAAGAAGGGTCGGCGGTATGTCGAACTGCTCTCCCAGCGGCTTGTAGTTGTCGAATCTTGAGAACTTCGGGTTCGAGGCCGCAAGTATCGCAGTATTGCATTTGAATCTTGCGACTATTCCGGCCTTCGCGACGCTGATGGTCTGCTGCTCCATTGCTTCGTGCATCGCGGCCCGGTCTTCTTTCTCCATCTTGTCGAACTCGTCGATGCATGCTATCCCGCCGCCGGCCAATACAAGCGCACCGGCCTTGAGCGTCCATGCGCCTTCTGCAAGCTCGTCTTTTTCCGCCGTGGCTGTTAATCCGGCCCCGGTCGTCCCCTTCCCAGATACGTAGATGCTTTTAGGAGCTATCTGGTCGACGTATTTCAACAGCCTGGATTTCGCGACACCCGGGTCTCCTATTAGCAGCAAGTGTATGTCGGCCCTGACTTTCCCGCCGTCGGGCAGGACTTTCCCCTGCCTTCCGCCGAACATCTGTAATGCAATGGCTTCTTTGACTTCCTTGTATCCGTATATCGACGGAGCGATGGAGTCGACTATCAGGTTGTGTATCTGCGGGTCTTTGGCGAGCTTCTTTATCTCTTTCTCTTCTTTCTTTGTTATCTCGATGTCTTCGAAGTCTTTCTCTATGGGCTCTATATAATTCGCTTCGATGAATTTCGTATAGACGGAACCCTTCTTTTGTGGGGGCTGGAGGCGTATGACGCCGGTTACGACTACTTTGTCTCCTGCCGTGACCCTGTCCGTGAGGTCGTCTTCGACCCATATCTTGACCTTGCGCGCCTGCTCCCCGCCTTTCAAGTATTCGAGAGGCTCCTGTATCTCGAGTATCTGGAAATCAAGCCAGTCCGACTCCTCGGCCATGAAACGGAAATCCATCTTGCCGCAGGAATTACACCTTATCGGCGTCACAATCTGTCCCCGGAGCCTGTCTTCGCGGTCCTGCACCTGCTCGGCGGTCTGGCCGCAACCGTTGCACCTGAAGCGTGCGACGTGGAGTTTTGGGAAGACGTCACTTATCCTGTTCACGACCCCCTCGGTAGAAAGGAAACGAGTAATGGTCTCCGAATCGATGAAACGGATCATGTACGTGTATCCTCGGTCCTTGGGCAGATTCGTAAGGCGGACGTGGAAATCCGGCGTGCCTGTTTTTCCAGGGTCAAGGACCGGCAGATTCATTTCGTAGAGTACCTGCTCGAAGATGTCGATGATGCCTGTCGGTGCTTTGGTGCCGTGGCTGTCGTACAGCACCCCGTAAGGATTGATGAGAACGTTCTCGGCAAGCTCTTTGTCGAATTTCTCAAGCTCGGACCAGTCGACGTTCAAGCTCTTTGTTTCCGGGTACTTCTCGGCGAGAGCATTAAGGGCCTCGGTCTTGGTCTCCAGGAATTTCTCTATACGGTCCTTCATTTTTTTTCCGACAGGGAACTATTATTGGAATGAATAGATAATACGGGAAAAAGAAGAATCTTCAGGAGAGGGTTATCTCCTGGCCTGCGGCTACCGCATTCTGAAGGCTCCTGCCTTCCTGGCTGTTGCGCTTGACCTTGATGGTCCCGTTCCTCATCGTCCGGGCGTTGAAGAGGTCTTCGCCGTCAGCACATACAGTCACCATCTCGTCGCTCCGGCCGGATTTAATCAATATAACTTTCTTGGTCTGGATAATGTGGACTTCGTCGGGATTGGTTTGTTCCTTTTTCGCCTTCTGCCGAACTGGTATAACGACGACCTCCTCGCCGAAGGAATACATTTCGTATTGCGGGAGCCCGGTCTCGAAGTCACGTATCTCTATGACCGGCCTGGACAGGTCTCCGTCGCGCATGCCGAACGGGACTTTGACGGTCATCCTTAATTCATAGACCTGCCGTATCTGCCCGGCCTGTATGAATATTATGGTATCGACCACGTGCGGGATTATTCCCAGCTCCACGCGGCCCACGAGCCTTTGTATCGCGTCAATCGCCCTGTTGGCGTGGCACACGCCTACGAGGCCGACGCCTGCGAGCCGCATGTCTGCGAATATCTGGAAGTCCTTTGTTTTTCGGACTTCGTCGTAGATGGTGTAATCCGGCCTGACCAGCAGAAGTATGTCGGCCGTCGCTTCCATCGAGCCGTCGAGACTGGTGTATTGCGTAACGACGTCCGGCACTTGCAGGTCTCTTGGATTCTCCATAGTCTTGAGTATCTTGCCCTTCGCCAAATAGAATTCTGCAAGCGCCTGGGCGAACGTGCTCTTCCCCTGGCCCGGCGCGCCTGCGATGAAAATGCCCTCGGCCCTAGACGCAAGACGGTCGAGAAGTTTTTCCGAAAGCTTGTAGTCCGAGAGATGCGTCTTAGTGATGGGCCGGACCGCAGTTATCTCCAGGCCGTCGCTGAAAGGCGGACGCGCGATCACTATCCGGTATTCACGGAGTTGTATGACCGAGACCCCACGTCGCTCGATTTCGATGTAGCCTTTCGGGTCAGACCGCGCGGCCGCAACGATCTCCTTGCTGTATTCGTCCAGCTCTTCGCGGCTGATGTGAGGCCTGATCTCTACGAGTTTGAATTCGCCGACGTGCCCCTTTTTCGCATAGACCGGGGTGTCCTCTTTCATATGCACCGAGGCCGTCTGCTCGTCGAAGAGTTCGTATATCTGCGGCTTGATCGCCTTGACCTTGGGGCCGATGTATCGCACTTTAAGGCCTTTTGCTTCCGAAACGAGCGCCTGGGTCTTGTCGCTCGTTACGAGCAGGGCATCGTTCTCTTCTGCGATCTTCCTTATGAGGTCGTCTATGACGCCGGCTCTTGCGAATTTTATGTTCTGCTCGGTGGGCGGCTTCCCGTGGAACCGCAGAGTGATCAGTCCCCGCGACCCGTCGGCGATGTTCCTGAGCGATTTCAGCTCGTTCAGGCCGTCGACGCCTGTCTCCTTTCCAAGGTTGGCCTGGTTCTCGAGCTCGGCTACTACGGCTTCGGGTATTATTATCTCGACCTCTCCCTTCTCTTCAGTGAGTATCTCGGTTATTCTCCCGTCTATTATGACCGAAGTATCCGGGACTATTTTTACGGCAGGACTCATTTCGACGATCGTCTATTTTTTTACCCAGGCGCATATATTAAGACAGTGGGTATAACTTATACGGCTTCAATGCACAAAAAACAGGAAACACGCTTATGACAGAGAAAACGGATGATAAGGTCTCGAGGAACATGCTGGCCAAGACCATCGCCGGAGAGATCGCGCTCGCCGAAGACCCGGGCGCGTCCATGAAGAAATGGCGCGTGATCCTTGCTATAAAGCAGAAAGACCTTGCACTGGATCTGGATATGTGGCCTTCGGTTATCTCGGACTACGAGTCAGGCAGGAGGTGCCCGGGCGTCTCGTTCGTGAAAAAATACACTCAGGCGCTCGTAAAGTCGGATCGCGAAAGCAGAGGTATGCTGGAAAAACTCTTAGCCCCGAAGCGTTCCGAAGCGGTCCTCGACATACGCGAATTCCTTAAACCGGTATCCTGCGAAGAGCTGATAAGGCGGGTCAAAGGCAAGGTCCTGACAAAGAAGGAAAACGCCGGGAGCGATATATACGGATACACTGTGATAGACAGCATCAAGGCGATACTCGAGCTAACGGACAAAGACTTCAGCCAGATATACGGCATGAACAGCCAGAGAGCCCTCATATTCACGAAAGTCCACCTCGGGCGTTCGCCGATGATCGCCGTAAAGGTGACTCATCCGAAGCCCTCGATGGTGGTGTTCCACGGCCTTGGCCCGGGAGAAGTGGACAAACTCGCGGTAAAGATCGCAGAGGCAGAGAACATATCCCTGGTCGTTTCCCTTGCAGCAACCGAGGAAGAGCTGATCGAGGGGCTCCGGAAAATAGAGGGCTGAAAAAAGGGTTAAATATCGGTAAAACCAATAACTCAAAGGAAAAACAAGGAAAATGCCTGTGGGAATAGTCGGATACGGGGCATACGTGCCAAAATACCGGATTAAGACAGAGGATATAGCCGTGGTCTGGGGCGAAGACGGCGAGAGGATGAAGAAAGGCCTCAACGTCAGGGAAAAATCAGTTCCCGCTATAGACGAAGACACTGCGACTATATCGGTGACTTGCGCAAGGAACGCCCTAGAGCATGCAGGGATAGATCCCGCAGATATCGGGGCGGTATACGTCGGTTCAGAATCCCATCCATACGCGGTCAAGACGACGTCGACGATAGTCGCCGAAGCCATAGAAGCGACGCCTGAATTGATGGCTGCAGACTACCAGTTCGCCTGCAAGGCCGGGACCGCAGCCATTCAGACGGTCATGGGCATGGTCCAGTCCAAGATGATAAAATACGGGGTCGCCATCGGCGCGGACACATCCCAGGGCAAGCCCGGCGACGCTCTCGAATACACTGCAAGCGCCGGAGGCGCAGCATACATAATAGGCGCTGAAAAACTTCTCGCGATAATACACGACACCTACTCGTTCACGACGGACACTCCTGATTTCTGGCGGCGCGAGGGACAGGAATACCCAAGCCACGGCTCCCGGTTCACGGCAGAGCCGGCATACTTCAGGCACGTTCTTGCGGCCGCGAAAGGCATCCTCGACAAGCACAAGATGGAGCCCAAAGACTTCAAGTACGCGGTATTCCACCAGCCCAACGGAAAATTCCCCCTCACCGCAGGCAAAAAACTCGGATTCACCGAAGAACAGATAAAGACGGGCCTGCTGACACCATATATCGGGAACACGTACTCTGGGGCGACGCCCCTCGGCCTCGCGGCAGTCCTTGACGAAGCGATGGCAGGAGACAAGATACTCGCAGTCTCTTACGGCTCCGGAGCCGGAAGCGACGCATTCATAATAGAGGTCACAAAAGAGAACGAAAAGAACCGGAACAAGAAGACAGTGAAATCCTATATGAACAGGAAGGAATACGTCAACTATTCGATCTACTCGAAACTAAAGGGGAAGATTAAAGGGGTGGCGTTGGAAAAATGACGAAAAAACGCGTCGCCATCATCGGCGTAGGCCTGACAAAGTTCGGCGAGCTCTGGGAGAAAAGCTACAGGGACCTGATAACCGAAGCCGGACTCAAAGCGATAAAAGACGCAGGCATAGAAGGCGCAGACGTGAAGGAACTGTTCGTCGGATCCATGTCGCCCGGGCTGTTCGCCGGACAGGAGCACATAGGCGCGCTCGTCGCAGACAACGCAGGGCTTACTGGAATACCTGCAACAAGGGTGGAAGCGGCTTGTGCATCGGGAGGCATTGCCCTACGGCAGGCTTATACCTCAGTCATATCCGGGCAAAGCGACATCGTCGTAGCCGGAGGCGTGGAGAAGATGACCGACGTCCCTACCGGTATCGCGATGACTGCGCTCATGGGCGCCGGAGACGAGGAATGGGAAGCCTTCAACGGCGCGACTTTTCCGGCATTGTATGCACTAATGGCCAGGAGGCACATGCTTGAGTACGGAACGACCATCGAGCAGATATCAATGGTCTCGGTCAAGAACCACGCGAATGCGAAACACAACGAATACGCCCAATTTCAATACGAAGTCACCCTTGAAGACGTGCTGAACTCGGCACCCGTTGCGGAGCCTCTAAGGCTGCTGCATTGCTCGCCTATAACCGACGGCGCGGCCGCAGTGATACTCGCAAGCGAGGAAAAGGCGAAAGAGCTATGCGACAACCCGGTATGGATAACCGCATCCGCGCTCGCCACAGACACGCTCGCACTGCACGACAGGAAAAGCCTGAGCCAGACCAACGCCGCGATCATCGCTGCAAAGGAGGCATACAGGCGGGCTGGCGTGTCGGTAAAAGACATAGACTTCGCCGAAGTCCACGACTGCTTCGCAATAGCCGAGATACTTGCGATAGAAGCCCTCGGCTTCTGCAAGATAGGGGCAGGCGGAAAATACACGGAGGACGGACACACAAAGATCGGCGGAGAAAGACCTGTGAATACGAGCGGCGGATTGAAAGGAAAAGGCCACCCCGTCGGGACCACGGGAATAGCGCAGGCGATTGAAGCGACGCTACAATTGCGCGGAACTGCCGGGAAAAGGCAGGTGAAAGGCGCCGAGACCGGCCTAACTCACAACGTCGGCGGGTCTGGTGCGACTGCCGTAATACACATATACGAAAAAGACTGAACTGAAAATGAAAGGACTGGCGTCATACTGGCGGCTGATACCCCAGCGTTATAATCTCATCGGAACGGAATGCACGCACTGCGGCGAGAAATTCTTCCCTCCGAGAAAGATCTGCCCCAACTGCAGGAGGCACGGCGAGATAAGGAAATACAAATTCTCAGGAAAAGGAGAGGTCTACTCGTACACGATAATACACGCAGCCCCCGACGGATTCGAATTCCAGAAACCCTACCCGGTCGCCATAATAAAGCTCGTCGAAGGACCTCTCGTGACCGCGCAGATAGTCGACTGCAAGCCGGATGAGATCGAGATAGGAGCCAAGGTCGAATCCGTTTTCCGGAAGATATTTGCGGGCGGAAAGGAAGGGACGATAAGGTACGGGTACAAGTTCAAGCTGGTTGAATGAGAAATCGAAGATTTAGTTAACGGCAGATCCCGTACCCGGTTTCTTTGGCTGATACGCTTTGCCCCTGTATTCGTTCCGCACTTCTATGATCTTGTCTTTCAGAGTCGTGCATTTACCGACGATCATCTCGTAGATGCTTTCATCGCTTTCGGCTATCGCAAGCTCGGCTACGTTCTGCATATAGAATTCTTTGATAACATCCGTCGTTCCATCTGCCGCCGGATTTGATCCGTTCAGCATGTATTCTATTGCATTGTCTGCCTCGCCGCGGTCAGGAAAGTGATCATAACCGGCTGTGCGTATCTTCTTCACAGTAGCTATCAGCGCGTTCAGGTCACGCAGGTCTCTTCTTATCGACTTGTCCGCTTTCAGGATCTTTTGGTAGTCTTCTGCAAAGATGCTTTCAACGATAAAATCTTCGAATACGTCTGGGTCTGGCTGCGCATTCCTGTCTCGCTTAGAGTAGTAGTCTATCTTCTTGTCAAGTTGCGCGATGAGTTTGTCTGATATGATAGTCACGTCGCTCGCGACCTTTGCTTTCTTCTTCTGCCGGTTCGTGAGCGCGTAGCCTGCGCCGAAGAGCACGACGGACACGAGTATTCCGATCTCGGAAACAGATGGTGTTTGGTTCCTATCATTATTTTCCGTATCCGGCATAGTCGATGTAGTGGACGAGGACGTAGTGGTCGATGTCGTCGTTGTGCTGGTTGACGTGGCCGTAGTTGTTGAGGCAAGGTTAATGGAGGTCGTTGTAGTCGACGATGTGGTCGTGATCGTTGTGGTAGTAGTGGTTGCAGTAGTGGAGGACGTTGTCGTCGACGATGCGGTCGTGATGGCGTCAACGCATACCTGGCAAGTCCCGCCACAGTCGATCCCGATTTCCCCGAAGTCTTTTACGCTGTTTGCACAGTGGTTTCCAAATATCTTCGTGCCCGGAAAAAAGTGGTTTTTTATCAAGTGTCTAAGATATTCCTCTTCGCAATCCCTTGGGATTATCGATGCGCAGTAGCCTGCCCAGTCCCCGTAATAATCCTGGCATGCCTCGTAGTCAGGATCGGTCGACTTCTTTGTCGGATCCGGGAACCAGTCGTAAGTGCTGCTCGTGTAAGTCCCGCACATGCTTTTCGGATACTCTTTGGGAAAGGCCGCCGGCAGCTTTGTCACTTCTTTGACCGAGTAATAAAGCATTTCCACGAAAGCTGAGGAAACCGGGCATCCCGTTCCGTCCTGGGAAACTGGCAGGGTTCCGAGGATCGCACCATTGATTTCTCCCTTAATCGACGAGCAACCGGGATTTTCTATGGAAATGCTTTGACCGGGATCGTCGAGACCGTACACGACAAGGACGTAATCCGTGTCATTGCTTAAAGTCTTTTTCAGAGAGTCGGCTAGGTCTGCAGGAGATGGGTACAGGCCGTTCCCGGCTCTTGTGTAGGACATTCCCCGGGTCGCGTTCTCACTCGGATAATCGATATAATACGGCTTTATTACCAGCGTGCCTGCGGAATCGGAACGTATATCATCGACAAGCCGGTTGATCTCTTCCAGGATGGAGCCGGATTGATTCATTGTAAGAGACAAGTCCATGCATGTCCGGTTCCCTAAGCCGTCCAGGTTCGGATCAGAGGGATCAAGCCCTCTGAAATTATAGTTATCCTTGTATTCGAATAATGTTTCCCGGCTTGTCGTATTAACCAGCCCGCAGCACTGCGATGAGGCATTCCCATTGTCTCCTACGACGCATGTAGACGCATTATTCAAAAACACGACTGCCAGCTTCAGTTCGGAAACATTCTGTGCATTCGCCCCGCAGATCAAGAAAGCCAGGGCTAGGAAGAAGGCCGCTGATTTACCGTTTTCTCTTTCGAGTCTCAGTTCCATAGTTGGCTGCATATCCGATTAAAAACTTAGGTAAAATACAATCAAACAGATGCTAGGTTATAGCTATTATTCAGACTAAGCCTTTATATATTTCCGGGATTGGAAGGAGTAAATTAAAAAATCAAATACTCCGGCCTAAAGGCTGGATATGTGCCCAAAGTGCATCCAAAGATGCATGCCTGTCAGGCACATGCCTGCTGGCACTTACCCGGCATATGTTACAACAGACTGCTACGGCAGTCTGTGTACATGAATTGCTTTGGCAATTCATTGTATTCTGCCGGTTTGTAAAAAAAAGTAGTTCAACCTAGCGGTAGTAGTCTTTGTTGGTATTGTAGATTTTCCCATCAAGGCATTTAACCTGAGTAATCGAATTCTGCGACAAATGAAACGCCACGTCCCAGTTTTTGTCGTTGGTGGTATCAGAATATCCAAACACCAATTTCAGGCTTTTCTTTGTTTTGTAACTGCTGTATCCGTAAATGCCTGACGCACATTTGCAGAATTTCTCGGCCTGTCCGCTACCCATATAGAGGTCTCTAAAGCTGCCGCTCCAGCAATTGACCTGAGGAGTTGTCCTCGTAACTACCGTGAAAGTCCACACAGCACTCTGATTTGTTTCTGTCGAGTCAATGGAACAGTTCACATACCAGTCGTATGTCCCTGCCGGCAGGTTCAGCGTCAGGTTTGTCGCGGTGCCGTTGAAGGAACTTGCATTCCCGGCCCTCCACGTCCTGTTAGCATATACTGAGCAATTGTATGTCCGGTTGGTCCCTCTGGCATTGTAGCTTACGTCGAATGGAGATGACATGTTGGATTTGTTGACTGGGGAGCTCAAGCTCACAGAGAACGAGGGAAGCGTTGTTGACGTTGTAGTCGTAGTTGTGGTAGTCGTGGTTACTACATTAAGAATCCAAATATCAGATATGATGCGTTCTGTGTCGCTTATGCTGCAGTTGATGCGCCATAGCCATGTTCCGTTGGTTATGCCTGTAATCGAGAGGTTTGTGTTCGTGTTGTTCAGTGTTGATGCATTGGTTCCTTTTATCGTTCCATTGAATAAGGCTGAGCAGTTATAGGTATTGTTCGTTCCTGTAACGTTGAACATGACGCTCAAAGTGCTATCAGTTATGTTTGTCATGTTCGAAGGTCCCTGTAACGTAGCATTAAAAGAAGATGTCGTCGAGCTTGCGTATACGTAAACAACCGGCCTGCCGTATCCTTCTGTGTCTTTTGACTGGAATTGAGGGATAGAATTTGTTCCCGTTGGATTCTTTATCAGAACCCAAAAAGTATCGCCCCACGACACACTTTCGGAATAATTATGATCTTCTCCGTAAAGAGACCAGTTGTAATAAACACCCGACGGATCCACTATCACGCTGGAAAGGATCTCAGGGCTATAATCTCCTCCGGCTTTGGACCAGGAGTGCGATGAATCATTATTGTTCCAGGTAACCGCGCCTTCATCGAAGCCTTTGAGGAGCCGGTAGGCTGAGATATTTGTGGGATAGTTAGGCCCCTCATATGCCGATAGATAAAGGCCGAGGACAACGGAATCGATGCTCCCGCTGCCGTTCGCAGGCAGAGAAAAAGAGTAAACGCCATTATAGCCGCCTCCCAGGCCATAGATATGGACGAACTGAGTATCTCCGTAGTTCGAATCTGCAGGGGTATAATCAATATGCGAATCCTTTAGACCGACATCCTCGGGACTGAACACGTATACGGGCAGCATCGAAGCGGTCGTTGCAGGCGCATCACCGGACCCTGACGCTCCTGCGAGGAGAATAAACGCAATAAAACCGCAAACAAGCGTTATGTCGAACAAATACGGCATTTTTTGGCTTTTCATTTTTTGGATAAAATGTTGAATTATGAATGTTTTCTAGGAAAGTATAGTATAAAACACGGATTTAAACAGAAATTGCTGAATTTTTTGGCCTGTCGAGGTTTTGTGGTCGATGAAGACCTTTTGCAGAATGTCAAGCGAGAGCTGACGCTATTTAGATAAAGAGATTAAGAAAATACTAAATAAATAAAAAAGGATCTAGAACGTGCACACCTTCGCGTCTATGCACATCTGAGTTATCTGTCCAATGTCGGCCAGCCACTGATCGGCTATCTTGCGTGCTTTGGCTTCCATGGCCTTGTCCCCGACAAGCTCTATCGCGGCCATTATGGGCTGGTCGATGGGTTTCCCTATCTGGCTGAGTATCCTGACGTAGACCTGCTCGGCTCCTGCTTCGGCTATGTCGTCCGCGATCTCTTTTGAGAGTAGGTTGTACATCTTGCCTACGTGGTTTATCGGGTTCTTTCCCGAAGTCGCTTCAAGAGACATCGGGCGGTAAGGCGTGATCAAGCCGTTGGCCCTGTTCCCTCTGCCCACGGAGCCGTCGTCTCCGGTCTCTGCCGAGAGGCCGGTCATGGTCAGGTAGACGGACCCGTCTTTGTAGTCGTCTGCGGTGTTTATGTGTATCTCTACTTCCTTGTCCGTGAGTTTTGCGGCTTGGTCGAGTAGTTTGGTGTGCAACTCTTCTATAGTGGAGATGTATGAGTCGAGGTCGTCGACGTATTTGGAGACGATCGCGCATGCGACGGTCAGGGTTATCTTGTTCTTGTTCCGGACAGCCATGACTTTGACGTCTTCGCCTGTCGCTTTCATGTTGAGTCCTCCGCCGTTTATGTATTTCTCGGTCTTGAGGACCAGTTCCTCGGTGATGGACATCGGCGCGTATCCGACTCCGAAGCTGGTATCGTTGGACTTCGGAACGCCTCCTTTCTGGTCGAACACGTGCTGCAAGTCTGCTGAACCGCGGCCTATCTTCTGGTCTATTTTGACGTAGTTGTCGACGTCGAGGTTCCTGAAGTTCTGTTTCAGGTATTTCTTGGCCGCGTTTACGGCTATTATCCCTACAGGGATCTTCTGGTCTCCGAGGTCCGCAGTCGCCCTGCCGCTGAGGAGTATGTATATCGGCTCTATGAAATCGCCCCCCTTATATCTTGGATGGGCCAGTCCTCCGACCAATTCTACCTGGTCAGTGTTATGGTGGAGTACTCTACCGTATCGTTTCACGTATTCCTTGGATAGCTCTCTGCTTACAGCTTCTGCGAGTCCGTCGCATATGGAGTCAGGGTGTCCTATCCCTTTCCTTTCCACCAGTTCCACGTCCTGTTTGTGGACCGGTGTTATTTTAGGGAATTCCACAACTATGTTTCTCATTTTGAGGATGAATCAAATGATAGGATTTAGAGAATTAGTATTTGTTATATATTAGATAGGGTATAAGTCCCCCAAGGTTAAAGAAAAGAAAGAAATAATAAGGGCCGGGTTTTTCCCAGCGCCCTAGTCCTTGCCCTTCGCGTCCTTTATTCCCCCTGTTGTGACTTCGAAGACGCATTCTCCTTCCGGCAGGCTTGGGGAGTCTACGAGCTTTGCGACCCTTTTGTCTCCCTTGCTCTTGCGCAGGTAGACCCTGAAAGTCGAAGTATGTCCTACTATGTGTCCTCCTACGGGCGCGGTCGGGTCGGCGAAGAATACGTCGGGCCTGGACATGACCTGATTCGTCACGATGATCGATATATTATGCCTGTCCGCGAGGTTCCGCTGCAATAGGTGCATGTGCTTGTTAATCTTCTGCTGCCGGTCCGCAAGGGTTCCCCTGCCAGTGTATTCGGCCCTGAAATGCGACATCAGGGAATCGACTACGACGAGGCCGACGTTGTACTCCTCCGCGAGTTCGCCCGCCTTTTCTGCGAGAAGCGTCTGGTGGTCCGAGTTATACGCTCTTGCGACGTGTATGTTCTTTAACACTTCTACGGGGTCGAGTTTGAGGTACTTGGCCATGTCCTGTATCCTCTCAGGCCTGAAGGTGTTCTCTGTGTCGATATAGAGTGCAGATCTCCCGAGGCCTCCTTCGTCCTCGGGCATCTGGACGTTGACTGATAGCTGGTGCGCTAGCTGCGTCTTTCCTGAGCCGAATTGGCCGTACAGCTCGGTTATGGCCTGCGTCTCTACTCCGCCCCCCAGGAGCTTGTTGAGTTCGTCGCTTCCGGTCGTTATCTTTCCTATCAGTTCCCGCTTTTTCAGGGCGTCAAGGCCTGTCTCGAAGCCCATCTGAGGGGCATTCTTGATGCCATCTTTTGCGGCTTTTATGATCTTGCTCACCGATGCCTCTCCCAGGCCGAGGTCTTTGAGTTCTGAGATCGACGCCGCGGCTATTGCTTCGAGGCTGTCGAATCCCGCTTCCTTTAGTTTCTCTGCTACTTTTTCCCCCACGCCGGGTAGTTCGTCTATTTCCATTTTTCTTCTCCTTTTTGTCTTGTATATTCCGCCCTTGCGGGTTTTAACTAATTATTTGGGGTGAAGCATAAATAGTATGAGAGAGCGAGGGAAAAATGTTCTGTCACAGCTGCGGAAGGAAAACAAAGGAGATGGGGCTTTGCATAGAATGCTTCCTGAAAAAAGTTCCGATAAAAGTGAACGAGATCCAGATCCCGGTATGCGCCTGCGGCAGGTACTCTTACGAGGCTAACTGGATTCAGGGAATAGAGAGATCCCTTGAAAAGATAGTAAAGGAGAACATCGTTGCAAGCCCGGATATCACGATAACTGAAGTGAAGGTCGATAAGCCGGTATTTGGGGAAAAGTGGATAAGAATCGGGATAACCTATAAAGGGATTTACAAGGG
>CAIYYO010000058.1 GCA_903930485.1 Methanobacteriota archaeon | reverse complement strand
TAACAATTATTTTCCTTGTCTCAGGATTTCTAATACCACTTATGAATTTAGTGACTTGGGGTACTACATGGTCATGTAAAGGATGATTAGATAGTTCAACTTCAAGAACGTACCATTTACTGTTAGAAAAATCAATGACAAGGGCATCGGGTATGGAACCAACACCAGAACGAGTTTTTAGTTTTTGTTTGGATAAACATATTGCATTCTGACTAAAAATGTCTTTTACATGTTCGATTATTATGGGTTCAAAATTGTTCACCTCGTCTTTATCATAATCCCACAATTTATATTTTTTACCGTCCTGAATAAGCATTTCTTCAGACATTTTACTTTAGTATCCTGTTCAACCCGTTCAGGAACGCCGTAACCGAAGCCATGACGACGTCCTCGTGAACGCCCCTCGCTAGCGTCGAATCCCCGCCCTTCCGGACTGTGATCGTCACCTCTGCGAGCGCGTCGGATCCCCCGGTTATCGCGTCGAGCCTGTATTCTTCGAGAAGGATGTCTTCAAGGCCGATGGCGCTCTTTATCGCTTTCAGCGCTGCGTCGACGGGTCCGACGCCTTCTTCGGTCGCTTCCTTTACTTTCCCGTCTACTTTTAAGACGACGGTCGCGCACGGTTTTTTGCCGAGTTCCGAAGCAAGCTTGAAATTTACCATCTGCACGCGCCTCTCTTTCTGCGGCACCATGCCTGCGACGTCCTGGGCTATGGCGACGAGGTCTTCTTCGACGACCTTCTTTCCTTTCCCGCCAAGGTCTTTGACTTTATTCGTTATCTCGCGCAGCTGCTCCCCGTCCACCGCGATCCCCATCTCCTTGAGCTTCGCATCTATCCCGTGTATCCCGATGTGCTTGCCTAATACCAGTTTCCTTTTCGCGCCCACCATCTCGGGCTTTATCGGCTCGAAGGTTTCGGCTCGCTTCAGCACGGCATGGACGTGTATCCCGGATTCGTGCGCGAACGCGTTGTCTCCGACGATGGGGAAATTTGGCATTATTCTTATTCCCGTTAGCCTTTCGACCAGCTTGCTCATTGGGTAAATTTTCTCGGTCTTTATGCCGGTCTCTATGCCATAGAGCATTTTCAAGGCCATCACGACCTGCTCGAGGTCCGCATTCCCGGCACGCTCGCCCAGACCGTTCACGGTCACCTGGACCTGGTCGCATCCTCCTTCCACGGCCGCAAGCGTGTTCGCGACAGCCATACCGAAGTCGTTGTGACAATGAACGTCCAGGTCTATCTTTATCTCCTTGCGCACGTCAGCCACGAGTTTTCTCATCTTCTCGGGATACATCACTCCGACAGTGTCCGGTATGTTTATTATCGAAGCGCCGGCAGCCTCCACACCTTTGCATACCCTCAGCAAATAGTCGAGGCCGGTCCTTGTCGCATCCATGGGCGAGAACATGCAGGTTATGCCGTGATCGACAACATACTGTACCGAGCTTACAGCCATCTCGTAGACTTCGTCCTCGGTCTTGTTCATCTGGTATTTCAGGTGCTGCGGCGATGTGGATATGAACACGTGTATCATGTCTACGTCGGCCTTGATGCATGCGTCTATGTCGCCGGGCAGCGCCCGTGCTAGACCGCATACGGTTATGTCGAGTTCCTTGGCTATCTGCCTGACGGTCTCGAGTTCGATGTCTGAATTGATCGGGAAGCCGGCTTCTATGGCATCGAGTCCCAGGTCCTGCAGGGCGTGCGCTATCTCCAGTTTCTTCTCCTTCGTCAGTCCGACACCCGGCGTCTGTTCGCCGTCCCGGAGGGTGGTGTCAAACACTTTAACCCGTCTGGTCTGTGCCATTGTGTAATATAATAAAGGATAGGTAAAGAAAAATCAAACACCGGCTATTATTTTTCCCTGACAATATACCACTCGCCCTCTTTTTCTCCTATGAACAGGACTTTCCCGTCGACGACGTAGACCTCGTTGTCCTGTATCTTGTCGAAACCGTCGCTGGCCTTGGTGCTCCCGGACATGAGGAAATACTTCATCTGGTTCGGGTCCCAGACGATGTATACAACCCTGTCGCCCGCGGCCCGCAAAGAGAATACGTCGTTAAAGCCCTGGCTGACAACTTCGCTGCCGTAGAGCACGAAGTTATCCTGTCCCTGGTTATTGGTGGCTGTGAATGCGAGCACGCCGTTCACTGCCGCAAGGTCCCTTACCCGGTCGTAGGTGTCGCCGACCTTCTTTTGATCCAGAGCGATGAACATGCCGCCCTCCAATATGCCCACGTACGCTATTTTCCCGCCGACTTCGATGAAAGACGCCTTGTCAGCCTCTGTAGCGCCCGGATAGAGCTGCTGGACGGTATCGTAGCCTTTGCCAGTCTCCTTGCCGTCGTAGACGATGTAGTATTTTTCCGTTTTCGTTCCGTCGGCCTGAGTCGTTTCGTCCTCGACCATGAACGTCAGTTTCCCATTGATCGAAACGAACGGAGGGACGACGTCGTGGTAACCGTTGCCTACAAGGTTCCCGTCGTAGATAACGTATTTCGTTGAATCGTTCTGCCCGACGTACAACAGTTTTCCGTCGTATTCGGCGGCGTACGGCGATGCAATCGAATTAAAGCCACCGCCTACCTCCTTCCCGCCGCAGACGAGATGGTCCTTCCTGTCTTTCAATCCCGCGAAGCAAAGGTTTCCGACGATGCCTGCAACGAACGATTCGACGTTGTCGTACCCGTCCCCGTACTCTTTGCCGTCGTAGACTGCGTACTTCCTTGTGCCTTTGGTGGCGATGTAGGCCGGCTTCCCGCCGACGTCAACCGGCGGCTCGACGTAGTCGTATTTGTTCCCTTCGGCACCGTCTAAGACAAGGAAGTATTTAGACTTGTTCTGCGCCACGTAGGCGAGCCTGCCGCCGACGCTCCGAGGGCTTCCGGCAGATCCATAACTTTTACCCAACTCTTTGCCGTCGAAGTATATGAACATCTTGTCCCGTCCCTGCCCGACGACGTATACGGGCTTGTCGTCGATCAATCCGGCGTAATTGACGTAAGTATACGGCGTCTTCTCGCTCGCAAGGACAGGCAGCGATTCGTCGAGGCTGGGGGCCGTCGATGTTGTCGTAGTCGTCGTCTTTTTCTTCTTTGCCGTAGACATCGTAGTGGATGAGTCGTTAGTATCCTCGGTTTTTACGGTGGATGAGGTCGTCGTCGAGGTTGATATTTCAGGCGAGAGCTCGGTCGAGCCGGTAGCCATGCCCGTCGATGAGACGTTATCATTCGACGTCGACGTATTCAAGGAATCCTTATGCGGCGTCTGCGGGGCCCAGATGCATCCGGTAAATAATAGGAGAGACAGCAGTGCGAGCGAGGGCAGGACGGTTTTAAACGACGCCATATAAGGTTTAAAGTAAGGAGGAAATAAATAGACCCCCGCGGGCTTTTAGTCCTTTAATGCCGTCACAATCTTCACATTCAGCCCCGGGAACTTGTTCAGGTATTCTTCACGCTCTTTCTTGAGTTCCTTCACCATGCCGTCTATCTGTTCCTTGGAGTAGAACTTGGCCGGGTCATATTTCCCCATGTCCACGCCTTCGACGACTTCTGGCACCTGCATCCCGAAATACGGATCCTTCCTCCATTTGATGGTCCCACGTACTATCCCCCTGATGATCGACGCCATCTCGTTTATTTCTATCCTTTTGACCTTCTGCTTTATTATCCTGTTGCCTTCGGCGTCTTTCTCGATGATCTCTCCGACGCCGCCGGTGTTGAGGAGATAGCATTGGATCTTCTCGGGGTATTTCTTGATGTATTCGTAGAACCTGTTGCCTTCCTGGGCGTAGTCGCCTACGATGAAGGGGTTGGTTCCGACTTCGCGGACGGATTCGCCTGCGCGCTTGGGGTCGCTGCCGCTGGTCTCGATGGATTCGCCGAGCATGAATACTGCGGCGGCTTGCTCGAGGGTGAGCTTCGCAGCCATCGGCGCAACGGTATGTCTTCTGGTTATGAACGCCATTATGACGCCGTCGAGTTGGTCGTAAGGGGGTAGGTCGACACTCTTGGCTTTGTACTGGCCGAAGTCGTCCCTCTGCATTATACCGCGGCCGTTTCCTGTCAGCGTCTCGTCCCCGAAGTAGACCTCGCCCTGATAGTCGACGACGACGTTCTCGAAGACCGCAGCCGGTGTCGTTACTGCCTGGTATATCAAAGGCTGTATCGCGGGGTCGATGCCTTCGGTCTTGAGGTAGAATCCTTTCTCGGTTCCGAGGGCCGCGAGGTCGTCTTTCAGGAATACTACGTCGTCCTGGGCTATCTCTATCCCTTCTCCCGGGATGTCTAACCCGTGGTTGTGGCAGCTGTGCGTTGTTTTTCCGGTAGCGGTGAGGCCGAATATCATCATGCTGTAGCGCTTTATCTTTTTCGATTTCTGGTCCTGGGCCTTGATTATCTTCGCTCCCGCGTGGAGGCCGAGCATGCCTTCCTGTTTCGCGTACCACATGGCCATGCGAAGGAATCCTTTCTTGGCTTCACCGTAGTAGTCCGACCCTAGTACGAACGTGACGCCTATCTCAGGGAATACCAGCATCTGCCGGTCTTTCTCCTGCCACTCCGGTATGTAGACCACGAATTCCCTCGGGCCCTTGGCGTCCTTCTTGGGGTCGAACAAGGTCTTGTTTATCATGTGCGCGAGCCTTACCATCTCCTTCCTGTGGGTGGAGACGAACAAGGTGCAGTAGGGATTAAAGTAAGGATTGTCCCCCATCGTACTCTCGGTGCAGACGAACGGCGCCTTCTGGATGTAGTCCATTACTTCCTGCATCGTCCTCGGAAGGTTTTTGAGTATCTCCTTCTGCCTGGGCGAGAGCTTCTGCTGGACGACCTTCTTTGAGCCCACATAAACCGTGAGCCCCGCGCTCCTGTTCTTGACGGTGGACACAAAATTATAGTTCCCGAACTTGGTCAGCGTGCCGTAAGCCTCTGCGGCAGTCTTTATCTCTCCGGCCGACGGGTGCGAGACGTTAGGCATCGAATACATAGACTCCACGAATCCGCGGACCTTCTTCATGTCGACGAGGGATTCCAGGTCGAGGGGCTGTTCCGCGACCGCCGGCTCCTTCTCGACATACGGCTTCGCGTATTCCTTCGAGATAATTATTTCCTGAAGCCTCTTCTGGACGTCGAACAAAGGCTTCGCCGTATTCAGGCTGTAGCACGATACGAACTGGAGCACTTCCTTCAAGAATTCCCTCTGCAGCTCGTCCCTCTCCGCGTTGACCACAAGCCTGTGCGGATTAAAGAACGCAGGCTGCGCCTTCATCATAAGGCTCAGCGCCTCCTCGGGAGAAAGCCTCTTGGCGAGATCGGCCCTCTTCGGATCCGGATCCAGTATGAACATCGCCTTGATCCTCGTGGTGTCGACGTATTTTTCTTCTCCGCCTATCCACCAGGGGTCCAGCAGAACGTACTCCTTGTCGGTCTTGCATTTCTTGAACAGGTCTTTGAGGCGCGTGCTTATCTTCTCCACGTCCTTCTTTATGTAGAACTTCCGTTCCGATGCCTGGGTCGATATCCTGCCCTTCTGTCCTCCGAGGTGTTCGACGTATATCAGTTCGTCGGAGTGTATCCTAGCCCTTTCCAGTTCCAGCAGCAGGAAGGTGTGCGTGTATTTGCCTGCCCCGAGCGCTCCGGTGATGACGACGCCTTCGCCGTTCATGTCTACAAGGGCGCCGCGCAGGAAGTGCGTATCTTTCTTGCCCTCGGATATCTCCATCAAAATACCCATCGCAAGAGACCTGAGTTCGGCGTATGAATCTATATTGAATAGTATACCGGTCTTGCTCTCGGCATTGTAGTAAGCCGACGGAGGAGTGTCCGCTATCCCTTTGACTGCGTAAATGACGGCGTGAGGCGAAAGGTTGTGATCGCATGCTGCAGGGAACCAGTTCTCCCTCCAGAAGTCGTCGTAGTGGGGGTCGTTGGTCTGCAATTGTATGATTATGCCGTTTATGTTCGCATTCCAGACGTACAGCGAATCATAGCCCATGTAGAGCTCGGCGAATTTCACAAGCTCGTTACGCTTAACGAGGCTGATGCCGTAGTCTCTCGCTACCGCAGCCTTTCCGGACTTGCTCGAGTTCATAAGCCTTACCAACCCCTTAACATGAAAGAAAAAGCCTTAAACAGTGACGGCGTTTATCAAACCGTCCTGGCCCGGCCTCGAAGTCACGCGGACGCTGATGTCCTTGCCCTCCGGGGTCTTGACGCTTAGGACCGCGCCTTTGGTGATTATCCGCCTCCTTGTGAAATCCTTGTTGGCCGGGTTCTTCACGAGGTCGAGTATCTTGCATATGACGTTCTTGCCGTTGACTACGACATTCGCATAACCCGATGAGACGAGCTTCATCTTCAACCCTGCGCCCTTGGTCCGGACGGCCTTCTTTTTCTCCTCGCCTATCGCGGTCTCGGCGGGCTTCCTGCCCTGTTCGTACTTCCTCTTCTTCCTCATTTCCGTGACTTTTCCGTGATACATTTTAATCTCTAAAATAACTACGATTAAGACTAAATAAATAGGGAAAACGTGACCGAATAAACCTATTGCAAGATCTTAACAGTCTAAGAAAAAAAATGGTCAGAACTCGGATTAATGCGTTGACGCTTACAAACCCTCTTTCGGAGGAGCATGAAGTGCCAAGCGCTTCATAGTATGCCGCCGCTTTATGCGATCAAGCCGATTAACTTAGAATTTGGCGTAGATCGCCTCAAGTTCCGCTTTAGAGGTGCCTTTGAAGAATTGCCCGTTCCCTTTTGCGGCTATGTTGGTGAGAGACGTAGTCGCCTGAGTGCAGCCTGACCCAAAGCTTTGGTCGAACATACCTATAGTATATATCTTGACCCCGCCAGTGAATGCGTTATTGGTCGCTTGGGCGTCGGATATCGCCTGATTTATGCCGTAGTAGTCCACGTAGTCGCCGCATGCCGGGTAAAAGCCTCCGGTTATATCGCCGCATTTGTTGCACCCGGTCTGCGCATAATTGATCACTTCATACAGGCCTGAATGGCAGCCGGCCGGGGGAGATGGGCCAATGCCTGTGGATTTGCCGCATGAAGTAGCTAGCGTGCAGCAAACGAAGTCCGAAAGATAGGTGTCAACGGTGTTCAGATCAGGATAGCTCCCTTCGCATTGCTTGTTGTTCACGCCGTCGGTCAGGACCACAAGGAACTTGTTCTTTGCCGGAGCTGCGGATTCGAGAAGCTTCCTTGCCCTCCGGATACCGGCGCAGACGCACGTAGACGCCCCAAGAGGACCATCGGCCACGTATGCGTCCACCTGGCTCTTGAGATATGCTGCATTGGCACTGAACCCCACGGTATAAGGAGTGCTGCCGCTGGTCATCGTCGAAAACGACGTCAAAGCAATCCTGTTGCTCGATCTGCTCAGCACCCGGTCGATGAAATCTTTGTTCAGGGACTTGGCAAACTGTATCCTCTGCGGGTTTGCCGCAATGCACCCTCCCGATTGTCCGTTGAGGCAGTAGTCCAGCATGCTCGAAGACAGGTCAGTCACAAGCACCACGTCTGAGTTCGGCGGGATGATCAATGTTGTCGTGGTAGTCGTAGTAGTGGTCGTTGTTGAGGTAGTTGTAGTCGTAGTAGTAGTCGTTGGCTTGGTAGTTGTAGTCGTAGTAGTAGTCGTTGTTGTGGTAGTCGTGGTAGTCGTCGTTGGCTTGGTAGTTGTAGTCGTAGTAGTGGTCGTGGAAGTGCTCGAAGAGCTAGTCGTGGTCGAAAAAGAAGTGGTCGAAGTGCTCGAAGAAGTGGAGGTGGTCGAAGTAGTCGTCGTAGTAGAAGAAGTAGTCGTGGTCGAAGTAGTCGTTGAAGTTGTCGAAGTAGAAGTGGTGGTGGTCGAAGTAGTTGTCGTAGTAGAGGAAGTGGTGGTGGTCGAAGTAGACGTAGTTGTTGACGGCGCGGTCGAGGTGACTACGTTACCTTCTTCTATGACCCCGGCTATAACCCCCTTGCTCTCATCCAAAGAGTCAGTCACTCCATTAACATAACTGATCGACAAATGACCCCTGAAACCGTCCCCCCGACTAAACCTCTCCGCGAGACTTGGAGTATCCGAGCACATTAGCTTAAAGTACTGATCCGTCCCGGGCTGAACAAGGACTGCAGAATCAGAGGCACAGGATATGTTCTGGGTATCAATAAAGAGATCGACCTTCGTCACCTGCAAAGGGTCCCCCGCAGCATTTTCCAACTGTATTATGGCGACATTGCTGTCTATATAGATCCCCCAATCCTTCGGAACCAGCTGAGAGAACCCTAGTTTGGTCTTGTCTGTGGGCGCTGGACGAAAAGTCCCCATCTGGGAAAGTAGCAGGATGGCTCCGACACCTACTACGACAACCCAGCCATAAGTCGTCACCAACTCCGTGCCTGACTGGCCCCTTGCTCCTCTTCCATTAAAAATCGGGAGTTTCATTTAAAAAAATGGGATACATTTAAGGATAAGACAAAAAGGTTTTAAATAGTTTAAGTCCCCCAGGTTATTCAAGATGCCACAGACCCCGAGGTTTTAAAACTTGCCTTCCCACATAAATAACAGAAACAAAATGGACCTGGAAATAAACGGAATACCGGTGGAAGACACATACTGCGAAGCATTCGACGGACTGTTTGCACGGATGCTCATAACCGCCAAAGACCGTAAAAGGCTGGAGAAAGCGGCTTACGGCTCCACGGCTCTGCCCTGCACCGTATTCGGGGAATCAGAGGCAGGGGTGGAAAGATTCGTCAGCCCTAAAGAAACTCCTGACGGGCGCATCGGAGCGATAATACAGGTATGGGTCGGATACGGCAAGAACGCGCGCGAGAAACTTGAATACGAGCTAGGGAAAAGGATAAGGCAGGGCATACTCGTCGTCCCGACCACTCGCGTTTTTAACTTACTGGATTCTTCGGAAAAGATCGACATCATGTACAAGGTCGGCCACTGCGGAGACGGATACGAGGATATCGAAACACTTTATGGCCGCGAGATGATCGACATACCGCTGATGATGGGCGGATTCCAGATAGAGCAGATGATCGGCTACTCCAAAGGCGTAATGGGCGGGAACGTCTGGTTTTTGTGCGACTCTGAAGATTCCGCGCTCGCCGCCGGAGACGCAAGCCTCGAAGCCATCGGCAAAGTAGAAGGCGTCATAACCGCTTTCGGCATCTGCTCGGCAGGATCCAAGGTCGAGAGCCGCTTCCCTGAGATCGGGCCCACCACGAACCACCCGTACTGCCCTACGCTGAAAGGAAAGATAAAAGACTACAAGGTGCCCTTGGACGTGACTTCTATACCTGAGATAGTGATAAACGGCGTGGATCAAAAAGCGGTTGAGGAGGCAATGAAGGCCGGGATGAACGCTGCCGCGAAGATAAAGGGAGTGAAAAAATTATCGGCAGGGAACTACGGCGGGAAACTGGGGAAACACCACATATACCTGAAGGAACTAATCTAAAGCTCGCGCTGGGAGTATAATATACGTATGCGCACGAAGAGAAAACTTATATACCCTGAATCCCTATTTAAATTCTATTTATCCACGGGCCCGTGGCTCAGCCTGGTTAGAGCACCTGACTGATAATCAGGGGGTCCTGAGTTCAAATCTCGGCGGGCCCAAACCCTTTTTTGCACCTCGGGGTGCATGCCCTTTATGGGCATTTCTTAAGAAGAAAAGAAAAATGCCGTCAGGCATGCCAGCGGTTGCTGGCACCTTTAGGGAAAAATGTCCCTTGGGACATGCCGCACAGCGGCAAAAGAACGTGCCATCCGGGGGATGGCACTGACAAAGCGATTTCTAAATCGTCCTGTGGGGTCAGTAGACCCCACACCGGGGAGGGTCAGGAAGACCCTCAAACTGGGGGTGCGGTAGCCCCTCCGCGGTTAGGCCTGAGTGAAAATCTCGACGGGCCCAAACCCTTTTTTGCAGCCCCCGAAACTACTTATTGATTGGCTTCTTAGTATATATCGATTATCTATTTTTGTCTCATGAAAACGGTGTTCGACGTTGCCAAGATCAGACGGAAGGTGGAGGAGCGTAAAAAGATATCGAATGAAGCGTTCCTGGACATGATGGGCTCCTTGGAGGATCTGAAAAAGCATGGACCTAAGAAAACTCCTGGTAGACACGTGTAAGGTCTTCGACCGGCTGGGAATTGATTATGTATTGATCGGAGGGTATGCCGGGATACTCTACGGCTCTCCTTATACTACGGCCGACATAGACTTTGTAGTGTTCTCCGAAAAGGTGTCGTTGAAGCTCGTCGGCGGGTTATCAGTAGTCGGATGGATGCCTACGGAAGATTACAAAAGTGTTGAGGAATTAAGGGCTTTCGGCCAGTTCGTCCATGAAAAAGAAGGCTATCCTTTGCATATTCTGCCGCACGTTGCAGGCTACAGTCTTGGTGAAAGGACGAGAGTATACGAAATAAAAGTCGACGGCTATCCCGTAAAGATTTGCTCTCCGGAGGATCTGATAATCATGAGGCTTGCAGTCTGGACCGACACCGACCGGGAGAAGGCGTTAGCCATTGCTCTCGCCCAAAGGTTGGACCAAAAATATCTGAAGAAAAGGGCCTTGGAAGAGAAGCTCGGCAAGAGGCTTGAATGGCTGATGAAAGAGGCAGCGAAGAACCACTGACTTGTAAAGTCAATTCACGCCTCGCCTCCTTACCCCTTTTCCCATCCCTCGCACCTGCAGAACACCCCATGCCCTTGTTCTACCGGGAATATCCTGCAGAACAGCGGCCGTAAGTCGTATATCGTGCAGTAGTGCTCTTTTTTGTTCCTGATCTTTCGTATGAACGGGCACCTGTGCGTCGTCCTGTTCTTGAATAGGCCGGTGGATCCAAAATACGCCCATTCCTTCAGCATTTTTTGACTGATCAAGTCGCGTCTGCCGGCGCGTTCCCATCTCTCGATGTCTTTCGTGCAGAGGTCGACGTGATCCGTCGACAGGCAGCATCTACCGCATCTTTTGCACTCGAATCCCTGCGCCGTTCTTTTCTTTTCGATCCCGGCTACGGTCTCCTCTACGGTCTCCTCGTTGAATTCCGGCCCGCCTGGGTAGTCTTCGTCCACTTTTTTATTCTCTCTCCTTATATCTATTCGTTATTATGAAAGCATTAGTCGTTTATTATTCCCTTACGGGCAGCAACGAGACCCTGGCCCGTCTGATCGCGGAAAAGCTGGGAGCGGATATTGAGCCGATCTCAGGCGGGAGCCTTGCGGGTCTGGGTATGCCTTTGACTGCGTTGAAGTCGTTCTTTAAGATCAAAACCGGTGTTCCGCCGTTGAAGCACGACCCTGCGGCTTATGATCTCGTCGTTTTGGCTTCGCCGGCGTATGCCGGGAGCATCCCGTCCCAGGTACGGGGGTTTCTGGACAAGTATAAGAAGGACCTGAAGGCAGTCGCATTCGCTTCAGTCTCGGGTTCAGGGAGCAACCCTAAGGCGCTGGCCGATGTCTGCGGGATTCTGAAAAAGGAGCTTGCAGCTACGCTTGAGCTGAAGGCTTTGGTGGATGAGTCCGGAGGAAAGAAGAAGTCTTTTGGCAGGCTTACGGCCGAGGACCTTAAGAGGAAGGAGTACGCGGATGCCGTCGACGGCTTCCTGAAAACTGTCTGGAGACGCTTCGACTGATTTTCTTTAATTAGTCTCTCTTCTAATGTTTCTTTAGAATGGATGAAGTGTTCCTTAAAGGCTTTCTCATCGACGGCATGGTGCAGAGGGCGGGTTTCCGGTCTAAGGTTAAGGAATTGGCCAAGGCTCATAGACTTAGGGGATTCGCCCAGAACCTGAAGAATTATGACGAAAGCGTGCTGGTGGTCTGTAAAGGGACTGCAAAAGAGATCAAGGCTTTCGAAGAGGATCTTAACGGGTTGTTAACCGATGTAGACAAGACCCTCAAAGACCGGCTGAAACTTGAGAGGGAGTTGTCCAGGACAACCGATTCCCTTGACGCCGTTCAAACCTCTAAAGGCTTCGACTGCAGGAAGGCCCTTACTTTGCTGGAGAGGAAGAAGTCCATCCTGCGCAAACTCGGGGGGTATAGTGTCGGGCAGGCGACGTATGCTGTGGAAAAAATAACGCCGGTACAAGATCTGGGGACCTTTCAGGCCAACATCTATGCGGCCGGATTCGGCGACGGGTTCAAGCTTATCCGGGACGACGAGGAGCTGGCAGCGCGCCTTGAAGAAGGGATAAAAGCATTGACCAGGCTTGAGAGCGCGTCCGCGGATCTGAAATATGCGATAATCGAGACCGATTACGCCATCCTCGCCATCAAATACGGGAGCCTGAACGACAGCTTCCTGAAAGGTTTCGCGAAGACTGAGAAACCAAGGAATAAGAAGTAAAACTCACTACCTCTTCACGCTCTTCTCGGCTTCTTCCACCACGCCGGGATTCAGCCCTAATTCGCTCAGGTCTTTTACGAGTATCTCCGCGTATTCCCCGGCTTTGAGTTTTTGGATGGCCCATGCCATTATGTCCGGCCTGTCCTGTGCCGGGTCGTACGGGATCTTTAGGTTGTCGGCGATCTTTTTGAGGGCTTCTTTTTCTGTTGCGAGTCTGTCTCCGTTTTCATTCATCCTTTGTTTGGCGTCGGAAAGGGGTATCTTGTATGTCGAG